>CALDJV010001069.1 GCA_937899305.1 uncultured Cytophagaceae bacterium | reverse complement strand
CCAACAATTCATGCATATGACCAAATCGGACACTTATTTTGAAAGCGTTACTTAGTACCCAGAGCACTAGTATTGGGTAATCAAAGTAGTGAGTTGATACAACAAGCTACTGCGTTGGGTAGTGTATGCCTCGGCCGTAATACGCTGGGCGATATGGGCATCTTCGTTGTTTTTCCAATTGGCCAACAAACCCAATGTTTTTTGTTCGAGTTCATCCTGATCTTGTTGTTTGGCATATGACAGCAAGGCCTCTAAGGCGTTATCTATTTGATTTTTGATGATGAACTTCTCTATATTTTCAGGGATGGTGAGGCGAGCATTTCCTACTCCGTCGAGCAAACTGCTGATGGTGACTTCCTCAAAACTAAGGTCACATTCTACCGATTTACGCCCTTTGTCCAGGCGACGCTTGAGGGCAGCAAAGCGATAAAAATAAATGGTGGTGTTGGTGAGGCACTCTCTGCAATTACAGGGAATCATTTCTTCTACCGATAAATGATGAAAATCATCGTGGATTTCTCGCATCGTTTTTCGGATAATGCTCAACAATTCTTTTTTGTTTTTGCCTTGGATCAATATGACTATTTTCTTTTCAATGTACAGTTCTTGTACCAAAGCGAAGGTGTCTTCATAGTGGAGTACCACGCCATAAAGCCAATAAGTGTTTTGGTATATATCGGCGTTTCTTTTGACAATAAAGCGAGTAAGAATGCCTTTGGGCATAAAATGGTAGGCGTATTCGAAACGAAGATAAATGGGGCGGGCGGGGAACAGTGTATTCAGTTTTTGCTGGGGAGCATCGGCTGGTAAAAGCTGAGGAGCCAAATAGGTTTTGGTGCTTTTAGCACTTCGGCTAGGCAGTTCAAAACAAATCTCGAACTTTTGATTTTTCATCAAAGCCAATAACTCTGGTTGTTTTAGGCGATACTTGCGGTCTTTCCAAATACTTATCAAATCCTTGTCGGTAAATCTGCCTTGTTTCGCTTTGATGGCTTGGTTATCCAATACCTGGTACACTCCTTTAGTAACCCATTCGTGATTGAGAAAAATGGTATTGGTGAGCTCGAGATCATCGGAAAAATGAAGAAATACGCCCAAATCGTGGAAAAAACGACTCAGAAAACCTGCGCTTTCTTCGGTCATATGATGACGTTCGCAAATGTCGAGGTAATCTTCGTAACCAATGTAGTTTTTACCCGCGTGTTGCAAGGCCTCTATTTCTTTGCGAATGTTGATCCAAACCTTGGGGAGGGGTGTGCCAATTTGGGGCAACAACTCCTGATTGGCAATCACGCGTTTGATTTCTTCTTTGAGCGTAACGATGGTATCTTTGTAGTCGGGGTGACAGCTTACCTTTTTGAACTCCACAATATTTGGAAAACGGGCTTTATAGTCAGCAATGGGCAATTCTTTGGTAGGTTGATCTGCTTTATTGAGGACCATAATGACCGGGCTGGAGTCGCCTAATAGTTTGATGATATTGAGCCAATAAAAAAAAGTATCGTGACTGTCTTCTTTACGCGATTCGGTTACGAGTAGATAAATAGAACGTCGAGTAAGAAAAAACTGATGGGTAGAATAATAAATTTCCTGTCCTCCAAAATCCCACACATTGAGCCTAAAGTCTTCTTGTAGGTCTAATTTGCCTTTAAATTCTTCTTTGGGAATCATCCATTGGCTAATGTCTATTCCTTCAGTACTAGACTGATCTTCTAACTGGTAGTCGGGCATACGTAAGGCCTTGGCCAAGGTGGTTTTGCCCACCCGTCCTTCACCCACCAGTAGTAGTTTCACTTCGTTGAGGTAATCGGTTTCGGGTAGGCTTTTGTGCTGAAATAACTCTTGGAATTTATGAAGGTTACGCTTCAGTTCTTCATTTTGGGTGTTTAATTCCTGAACCAGTTGATCTATTTCTTGTTCATCGGCCGATTGGGTACCTCGGGAATGATAAAGGTGAACATAATAATTGCGTAGGGCGGGCAAACCCTGATGAATGATTTCTTCAGGGGGATCATCTAGTGGATTGCCTTCGAGGTGAATTGTTTCCAGGCTAGGCAAAAAGAAGGTTTCGGGGGCTACCCAGGTAAGATGATTGTGGGTAATGTGCAGTTCCTTGAGGTGAATCATTTGGTAGATTTCAACTGGAATAGACGGGATGAGATTGTGGTTGATTTCAAGATAAGCCAAATTGGTAAGCGATAAAATCAAAGGCGAAAACGCGGACAATCCACAGTTATTCGCTTTCAAACGTTTCAAACCAGTCAGCTGAGCGAGCGACTCAGGGAGTATTTTGAGATCAGGATTATCATTGAGTTCTAGCGTAGTGAGTTGGGTGAGCTGATCGAGTTTTACAGGGAGGTCCTGAAGCCGATTGCCACTTAGTTGAATGCTTTGTAAATGGGTGAGTTGATTGATGGCATCGGGCAATTTCTCCAGATCATTGCGTGCCAGGTCCAAGTGGCGTAAGTGAATGAGACGACTCATTTCAACAGGAATGGAACTGATGTGGTTGGAGGGTACCTCTTTGTAGTTTCCCAAATCCAGAATTTCTAAATGTGTCAATTCAAATACTTCAGCAGGAATTTCTTTCAGGTTGCATTCTCGAAGGTTTAGAAAGGTGTCTTGTTTTTCAGCACAACGTTTGATTTTTTTTGCGACTTTTTCAGAGAGGTTGTTCATAAGGTTGGGTTTTCACTAGATTGGAATATAAAAAAGTAAAATTCACCCAAATGGACAAAATCCAGGATAGGTTTTAGTAAAAATGTTTTGTAAATTGGCATTGCTCATACAAACTACACATTAAATTGGTCACTATGACAACACTACATATTTTGAATGGTCAAGGTACCGCCAATAATTTTGAATTGGTCGGCGACCAAATGGTATGGAATGAGGCCTTGGCTTGTGGTCCGACCCATTATCAGGTAGCTTCACCAGTGTTCCACCAAGTTCGTCAAACGCATTATCGCCAATATACCGATTTGCCATTACGCACTCCTTTCCAATTTTCTGAAGCAGAGTATGACCGCATTCTGACTCAGGAAATGGATAAGTTAGCTTCTGCTGATAAGTATGACGAAATTACCCTTTGGTTTGAGTTTGATTGGTTTTGCCAAATCAATATGATGGCCGCTTTGAGTTGGTTTTGGCAGGCTCAAGTGGCGTTAGATTGCCTGTATTTAGTATGCATTGATGATCATCCGGCCGTGGAAGATTTTCGAGGTTTAGGACAACTCAGTACAGCACATTTTGGTCCTCTGTTTGAAAAAAGGCAAAAACTCAATGTAACTGACATTGCTTTTGCCGACAAAGTGTGGGCGGCCTATTGTGGCCAAGACATGCAAGCCTTGAACACATTAATCAAGCATGAAACTCCTGATGTGTTTCCTTTCCTGGCGACTGCTTTTGCCTATTTTCAGCAATTATTTCCCAATACTACCAATGGCTTGAACCTGATTGAGCACCAAATGCTTGACCTTTTGAAAAACCAAACGCTGGAAAATCGTCACCAATGGGTAGGGAAAATGCTTCGACAAAGCAATCCTCATCTGGGCTTTGGAGATTTGCAATATTATGATACAATGCAACGAATGGACGCTTTGTGGGAAGAAAATGGTCAGGTAAAATTGACTGCATTAGGTGAGCAAGTGCTGAATCAGCAAGAGAATTTTCTGGATATTCAGCCCAATGGATACGCCTTGGGTGGCATGCAAAACACCGATTATCGTTGGGAGGCAAGTACTGGAACGGTGATAGATAAGAAATAAAATTGAGGCTACAATTGTTAAGTAGCCCCAATGAGTAAAACATCCACTAACCACGACGACCTCTTCGGCCTTTTCTTCGTTTTTTCATTTGCTCGTATTTTTGGTATTGTTCAGTAGTCAAAATACCCTTTATTTCGTTTTGAAAAGTTTGACGAGCAGCTTTTCTAGCCGAACGATCCCGGTTGGTACGAGCAGTTTGACTGGCGTTTTCAAACTTCAAGGCTGAGGCCTTTACTTCAGTGGTTTGGTCAGCGTTGAGCCCTAGTTTTTTGGTGAGCCGTTGAGCCGTTTTTTCGGCACGTTCTTCAGGAGTGCCAGTTTGTCCACGCTTGCCTCGCTGAGCGTAAGAGACATTCAGAAGTAACATCATGATAAAGGTGAACAAGCCAAACTTGATTGTGTTTTTTAAACTGGTATTCATTGTTTTAAAATTTTGAAGTTTAATGTTGCCGGTTAGATGTTTTGGGGGCACAACTTATTCCCAGAAGGCTCGTTTTTTTGAAAAATAAAGTATAAGTGGTTGATTATCAGTAATTTTTTTGAAGGCTCAAAGGTGTGATTTTGGAAAAAGATGGGAGAATGGCCTAGATTTGAGAGGGTTTGATAAGTGTGTAGGGGAACTTTTAAGTCAGTAGAGAGAAGTGTTCATAAGTCTATACCTCCAACTTAAATTGGAGGTATGGCGACTAATAAAAATCAATCATTATTTTAATTACGAGAAGAGTGGTCCTCGATGATTTCTTCGTTGCACCAATCTATAAATAATAGTCCAAATGCCTGGATAATGAACTTGATTTCGTTGATGGTATTTTCTGAAAAATTGGCGATTCCTAATAGCGTGACTTGTTGCTGGTCGTTGAGGGTACCATAATAAGTAGTCTCGTTGGTCTTGAGGGTAAACCCTCCTGGTACAAAACCTTCGTAGCTTTTAAGGGCCAAACTACCTTCTTCTTTGGTCAGGAGCAGCGACTTGAGCTGGTCAAAGTCAATGGCCAATTCGGGTTGTCCAATCGTTTGGCGCAGGTGACAATTGCTATAGGCAGTCAGCGAATCATCTACCTTTTGGCTGTATTTTTCCTTGACTTCCTTGATCTTATTCAGTTCCTGGTGCATTAATTCTGAAGATTGCGGACGTAAAAATTCGTATTGTCGCCAGCTGTCTTCGTGCATTGTAAAAATAAAATCCTGGTAAGTAGCTTCTTTACTGGTATCAGTAGGAATGTCGCCTGCAATGGTAGGCAACGAAAAGAGAACATCCTTGGGGTTTACCTTTTTCAATTGCCTCATCTTGAGGGTAAGTTGTCCCGATTTTATAAATTCTTCGGCAGTTTTGGGCTCAGCATCTTCAATACTCCAGTCCGATCCGCCCATATTCAGCGTAGTGGCGGCCTCGAAGCTTTGAGGTAGTTGTTCCAAAGGGACTTCATAAATGCCTAGGGTAATGCCCGTAGTAACATCAATAAAGGTGACGTTGATGAGTTGGCTCATTTTTGGGTGTATGCGTTTAATTTGAGCACGCAAAAGTAGGAAAAGTTTGTAAGAATTGTGAGTTAAACCATCAGGGTTTTGATCGTCAACTTGAGCAGGGGACCTAACTGGTATTGAGACTCAGAAGGTATTTGATTGATTGAAGTCGGATTGGAGGAAGGTAAAAAATGGCATTAAGACATACGATTCCTAAAAAAGCATAGATTTTATTTTCAGACTTCTTATCTTGCTCTTTATATTGGTTAAATAGTTCAACCGAGCCTTGGCGAGCTCAGCAAAGCTAATTGTTCCGCCTACGGCTCATTGTTGCATTGCTAAATGGTTGCGCAAGGCGACGAGAAATTATGAACCGTCGACTGTGGACTAAAAATCAATTGTTCCGCCTCGCGCCACTATGGACTATGGACCATTGACTATCGACTTCAAAACAAAAAACTATCGACTAAACAAAACTTTATTTTCACGAATTACTTATTATCAACTATAAAAAATGTTTGCATACATCTCCGGAAAACTTGCCCATAAAGAACCTACTTTTGCCGTGATAGACGTACAAGGAGTAGGCTACCAAATAAGCATCTCGCTCAGCACCTATACTGCCTTGCCCCTGAGTGGTCAGTGCAAGCTACACACCCATTTGCAAGTGCGCGAAGATGCCCATAACCTGTATGGCTTCCACGAGTTGGCCGAGAAAAACCTGTTCCTGTTGCTCATTAGCGTATCCGGCATTGGGGCCAACACCGCTTTGGTAATGCTTTCTTCTATGTCGGTCAGCGAAATCCAAACTGCGATTGCTTCAGGCGATGTCAAAGCAGTGCAAAGCATCAAAGGAATCGGCCTCAAAACCGCCCAACGAGTGATTTTAGAACTGAAAGACAAATTACAAAAAGAAGTAGGCAATGTACCCGCCGCCGCTGCCAACCAACAATCCGCCATCCGCGATGAAGCCGTATTGGCCCTCATCACCCTAGGCTACGCCAAAAATGTAGCCGAGAAAAACGTCACCAAAATCCTAAAAACCAAAGGCAATGATGTGAAGGTAGAAGAAGTGATTAAGGAGGCATTGAAGGTGTAGTTAACGACGGAGGTATTTGAAGTCTTTACTGGCATTTACTCAGTTGTTTGTGATTTAAATGAGATATGATTAACAAGCAAATCACTGGGACGTAAATCCACCACCAACTTCCCTCACAAAAAATGCTTTCTGGGATCACCAGGGAGCATTTTTTGTACCTTCTTATCTAATATTTTATTTTCTTGTCAACTTTTCCCAAAAAAACTCCCTAAAATTCTCCATTTTTGCGCGCTGCATCCAGTAAGTATGTAAATGAAAAATGCAAGGGGCAAAATACCTATCAAGAATGCCTTTGTATTGAAATTAGAAGGTAATTATAGATGATGCATGATGAAAACATCTATAGTTAGAGAAGCTAATCGCTAAATTTGAACATTTAAAAAGAACAATTGTTTTGTTGTCGTTGAAATATATTCTGCCTGTGGGATTGTCGGCCTGGTTGATTGCCTGGTGGGGACAAGGAATGCCAACTTCCTCTAATCGTTATCCTGCAAAGTCTTTGCAAGCCAAACAATATGCATTACTTAACCCCAAAGCGAACTTATCGGTAAGGCAGGATGTGCTGCAGATGACCACCCCGTTGGATACTCCTATTAAGAAAAAGCCCATTCGGTACGAACGTTTCAAGCCTCCTCGTTTTGTGCCCAAAGATCGTTACGGGGATCCTATTATCAGTCCTTCGCACCAATCAAGGTTGATTTATGGGCAACCTTCTTCGCTTAAAACCAATATCAAGCTATTTCCTGATAGTACAGGCAACAATTTCTTGATCGATGAAAGCTTGGGTAAAAGTAGCTTCCGTCCTCCTACGATTCTTACGATGGACGAAATTACCAAGATTCAAGAAGATCGAGAGCGTAAAAAATATTGGCAAGATGTGGCTTTTGGAACCAAGAACAGTAGCACCTTGGGGAGTAAAAAGAGTCAGGTATTGATTCCTCCGATCAAAACGCCATTGGGTCTGATTAAATTCACCACTACTGGTTTTCTGAATCTTGATTTTGGATTACAATCTCAACGAGTGGCCAACCCTACCTTGCCCATTCGCCAACAACGCAATATCAATTTCAACTTTGACCCACACCTGAACATTAGCTTGACTGGCCAAGTGGGAGATCGTTTGAAAATCTCGTTGACCCAGGATACCAAATCGAGTTTTCAATTTCAGAACAACTTCAAGGTAGAATACACCCCTCAGGAAGAAGACATTATTCAAAAGCTGGACTTTGGTAACGTGAGCTTCCCGCTCAAAAGTACGTTGATTCCAGGAGCTCAAAACTTGTTTGGTTTGACGACTGAGCTACGATTTGGAAAATTATTTGTGCGAGGATTGTACTCCAACCAACGCGCCCAGGCTGACCAGATTGTGCTGCAAGGTGGGGCCCAACGCCGTAATTTTGAGATTCGAGCCGACAAATACGAACAAAATCGCCACTTCTTTTTGTCTCACTTTTTCCGAAATCAATATGAAACATGGTTGAGTGGTTTGCCGGTGGTGACTTCGGGGCTTAACATTACCCGGGTAGAGGTATATGTGACCAACCGAACCAACAATACCCAAACCCTACGAAATATTGTTGGGTTGCAAGATTTGGGTGAAAATAGCCGGATTGGTAATCCTGGGGTAGTGATCCCCAATGGTACCAACCCTGCCGCCAGCAATGACGCCAACAACCTGTTTGGCCGGGTAAGTGGCATTACCAACGCCGACCAAGCTACCCAACAATTGGAAACTACCTTGGGGCTTCGGAACAATGACGACTTTGTGATTTTACGGGGAGCCCGAAAACTGACTGATGCCGAATATACGATAAATAACCAGTTGGGATACATCAGCTTGAATGCCCCACTCAAAAACGATGAAATTATTGCGGTATCTTATGAATATACCTTCAATGGGCAACGCTATAAGGTAGGGGAGTTGAGCGAGGATTACCAAGATAGAGGCGACGATGAGGTGATTTATTTGAAGATGTTGCGCCCTTCGGCCATTCGGGTAGATTTGCCTTCGTGGGATTTGATGATGAAAAACATCTACTCATTGGATGCTACTCAGTTAAGCCAGGAAAACTTTCAATTGCGCATTATTTACAAAGATGACCTTACTGGAATAGACAATCCCAGTTTGCAGGAAGGAACGCGTACGAAGGACGTTCCTTTGCTTCAGATTATGAATTTGGATAACCTGAACCAGCAAAACGACCCACAACGAGATGGTAACTTTGACTATATTTCGGGGATCACAGTTGATCCTGCCAAGGGGAAAATCATTTTTCCAGTGTTAGAACCCTTTGGAAGCCTCAACTTGGTCATTGGAGATCGTGCGCGAGGGTTTAACCCCAATGGTTGGTTTGACCCCGTGACTGAAGTGGGACTCATCAATAAATATGTGTTTGATGAACTGTATAGAACTACTCAGGCAGATGCATTACAGGCGGCCAACAAGAATAAGTTTTTTTTGACGGGAAGTTTCGAAGCCAGTTCATCCAATGATGTTACTTTACCAGGAATTAATATTGCCGAAGGTTCGGTAAGGGTAACTGCCGGGAACACTCCTTTAACCGAAGGTACTGATTATACGGTGGACTACGCCAGTGGAAGGGTAACCATCATCAACGAAGCCATTTTGAACTCGGGTAAAGAAATCAAGATTGATTATGAAAAGGCTGATTTGTTTAACTTCCAAACTCGACGCTTGTTTGGTACCCGATTAGATTATCACGTCAGTAAAGATTTTGTGGTAGGGGCGACCTATTTGAATATGAGGGAACGCCCGGTAATTACCCGAACCAATATTGGTGAGGAACCTACTAGTAATAGTATTTGGGGTTTTGACATCAACTACAAGTCTGATTCACGATTCTTGACTCGTTTGGTAGATAAAATTCCATTGATTCAAACCAAAGAAAAATCCTCGATTGAGTTCAACGCCGAATTTGCTCAACTTCGGCCGGGAGCTTCTCCGATTAGTGGTGAAACATCTTACATCGATGATTTTGAGGGAACCCGGACGGCTTTCAACTTGGTACGACAGGCCAATGTAAATTGGAAGTTAGGTGCAACGCCTTTGCTTATTCCAGGATCGGAGGTGTCTACCAATGATTTGAGTTATACTTTCCGTCGGGCAAAAATGGCTTGGTACAACATTGACAACTTATTTTACAACAGCACCACTAACCGTAATAAGCCAGATAATATTACCTCAGAAGACCTCGAAAATCATTTTATCCGAGCGGTATCTCCTCAGGAAATTTCTCGGGGACAAAGTCGCTTGCTCATCAATACCAACGAGGTGATTTTTGATGTTGCTTATTTCCCGACTGAAAGAGGGCCTTACAACTACAATACGGATGTGAACCCAGATGGATCGCTCAAAAATCCGCAACAAAACTTTGGGGCCATTACTCGAGCCATTACTACTGACATTGATTTTGACAATGCCAACGTAGAATACCTCGAGTTTTGGATGATGAGCCCTTACATTGATGGACAGAAGGGACGTATTTTGGATGGGCAATTCAATCAGAATTTTACTAGTTCAGGAGATTTATACATCAACTTGGGGAATGTGTCGGAAGATGTGGTGAAGGATGGGCGCCATGCGTTTGAGAATGGTTTGCCCACTGATGGTGCCACGGCTGCCAACAGCGATCAAACTCCTTGGGGGTTTGTAACCAACCAACAGTATTTGACCAATGCTTTTGACAACACCGCCCGAGGAAATCAAGACGTTGGTTTGGATGGGTTGAAAAGTGTAACAAGTAATCAGGAAAGAGAATTCTTTCAGGCTTATTTGACATCTTTAAGAGGAATTATAAGTGATCCTAATGCAATTTTGGCTGCTGACAATGACCCTTCCAGTGATGATTTTCAATACTATTTAGGGGATGACCTGGATGCCAGGGATGCTAAAATTTTGGAGCGTTATAAAAACTTCAATGGATTAGAAAATAACTCTCCCACTGGAAATACTGCGGGTAACTTCAATGCTTCGTCTACCAATACACCAGATAATGAAGATTTGAATGCCGATAATACGGTATCTGATTTGGAGGCCTATTATCAATACAAAATTTCTATTCGTCGGGAAGATTTCAGAGTGGGTAGAAACTACATTGTAGACAAGGTAGAAGGAAATACCGACGAAACCCGAGGAAGTACCTGGTACCTGTTCCGGATTCCCATCCGAGAGTTTGATAGCCAAGTTGGTAACATTCAAGGATTCAAGTCGATCCGTTTCTTAAGAATGTTTATGACCAATTTTGAGCGACCAGTAGTATTGCGGTTTGCCGATTATCAATTGGTATCTAATCAATGGCGACGTTATTTGGAAGACTTGTCAGATAAAAGCCTGGGGCAGCCAATTGAACCTTATGATGCCAACTTTACGGTAGCCACCATCAATATTGAAGACAACGGTGGAGGTGGTACTGGAGGAAACACCGCCGAGGTAACGCCTTATGTATTGCCTCCTGGAACAATACGTGACCAGGATCGTACGACGCAGAACAACCAATTGTTCAATGAGCAATCCATTCGATTGAGTGTAGATGGGTTGAGAAACCGAGATGCCCGAGCTGTGTTCAAAAATGTAAACATGGATTTTATCAGTTATAAAAGAATCCGCATGTTTATCCACGCTGAAACGCGTGACCCCAATACTTTGGATGACCAAGTGACTGCTTTTGTAAGAGTAGGTACCGATTTTACCCAAAACTATTATGAAATAGAAGTACCACTGAAACTGACCCCAATTGGCACTGGAGCCAGCGAGGTAGATGTAATCTGGCCCGATTCTAACAATATTGACGTAGCTTTTGAGGATTTATATCAAACCAAGCTTGAGCGAAATTCTGCCTTCTCGAATGTGACCATTCCTTACAGTCGACAAGTAGGCCGATACCGAATTACGGTGGTGGGTAACCCTGACATGAGTGCGATTCAAACAGTGATGTTGGGGATGCGAAACCCTGACCTGGGAGTGATAGACGATAAACAGCCTAAATCGATTGTGGTTTGGATGAATGAATTGAGGGTGGCGGAGTTTGACCAGACTGCGGGATGGGCAGCTTTAGCTCGTTTGAAGATGCAATTGGCCGACTTTGCCCAAATTACAGCTTCTGGAAAGTACTCTACCTTTGGTTTTGGCAATATCAATCAGAAAATTTCGCAAAGGGCTCGGGAACGCACCTACGAATACGATATTTCAGCCAACATTGCGTTGGATAAATTTATTCCGGAGAAAATTGGACTAAAAATACCCTTATTTGTAAGTTATGAACGGAGCAACATATCACCTCAATTCAACCCACTAGACCCCGATGTGCCTTTAGCAGCAGCTTTACAGAGCCTCGAGAGTGATGCCGAACGACAGGCTTATCGTCGTTTGGTTGAAGACAACACCGAGCGAAGGAGTATCAACTTTACCAATGTACGCAAGATAAAAACGAATCCTAAAGCCAAAAAACATTTTTGGGACATTGAAAACTTGTCGGCTACTTGGGCAATGAGTGAAGAGACTCGAAGCAATATCAATATTCAGAACTATTTGATACAAAACCAGAAATGGTCGCTGGCTTATACTTTTCAAAACAAGATGAAGCCTTGGGCGCCTTTCCAGAAATCGTCGTTGTTTAAATCACCCTGGTTGGCCCTGATCAAAGATTTCAATATCAATTTCTTACCTTCTAGTATCAGTGTTCGGGCCGATTTGGATCGTAGTTTCCGAAGAACCCAATTGAGAAATTCTGACCTCACTACTCAAGGCATTTTGCCTACTTTTGAGAAGTTATTTACGTTTAATCGTTTGTACAACATCAGCTGGAACCTGAGCCGTAACCTGACCTTGACCTATAATGCCACGGCCAATGCCTTGATTGATGAACCTTTTGGAGATTTGGATACCGACGAAAAACGAGATTCTGTATTGAATAATATTCGAAAGCTGGGACGGATGAAAAATTTTACTCAGACTTTTGGGGTAAATTATAAAGTACCGCTTGATAAATTTCCATTAACTGCTTGGATTACGGCTACTGCCAACTACAATGCGGGCTACAATTGGACGGCGGGTTCGCTACGGGTAGTGGATACTTTAGGGAATTTGGTACAAAACACTCGACAGAGAAGCATCAATTCTAATTTCAATTTCCGGAGTTTATACCGTAAGGTGAAATTTCTGAAAAAAATTGACGGTCCGGCCCGACGTACCAAAAAACCAAAAAATTACAGCAAATTGCCTGCATCAAGGCGAAAAAGAATTGATAGTGTGGCGCGAGCCGAAAGCCGCTTGAACGTTTTGCGAGCCTTCATTCGCCCATTGTTGTCCCTTAGAACCATTAGTGTAAAATATTCTGTTAACGAACAAACCCAACTGGCTGGTTTTAGGCCCTTGCCTCGCTTTTTTGGCCAGGACAGTACATTTTCGGCTCCGGGTTGGGACTTTGTACTAGGAGGGCAAAGTCCAGAAATTAAGACACGAGCCGTGCAGAACGAATGGCTGGCGGTGGGGAACTCCCTGAATACACCCTTTACTCAAAGTCTCAACGAAAATCTAAGCATAAGGGCCTTGATTGAACCTTTTAATGGGCTTAAGATTCAGTTGGAGGCACGTAAAAGTAGGACCGCCAACTACCAAGAACTTTTCCGTAATGTAGGTACCCAGGACGACCCCGTCTTTGAGAGTCAAACTCCGGTATTACAAGGGGGCTATCGGGTGTCTTACATTGCGCTCAATACTTCTTTTGTGGGAGATAACGATCAAAATGAGTCGCCTGTTTTCCAGACATTCTCTAACAATAGAACCATCATTCGAGACCGTTTGCGTAGGCTCAATACCAGTGGAGCAGGAGAGTATTCTACCAATTCCCAAGACGTATTGATTCCGGCGTTTTTGGCGGCTTATGCCGGAACTTCGCCGGAGACGGTAAACCTGTCGGCTTTCCCGGCTATTCCGTTGCCCAACTGGCAAGTAACTTATTCTGGATTATCTAAAATAGAGCCATTCAAATCATTGTTGTCTAGTTTTACGATGCGACACAGTTACAACTCGAACTATAATGTAGATACTTATACCAGTTCTCTGGAATACGGAGGAGAGTTTCTGGATTTGAGAAACAATGTATCCAACTATATTATTCCTACCCAGGTAACGGCTGACGGAGAATATGTGCCAGTGTATGTCATTGGGTCGGTGTCATTGCAAGAGAAGTTTTCTCCAGTGATCGGGGTGAATGTGCGTACCAATGGAGGTTTGACAGTACGGGTAGATTATAACCGAGAACGCAATATGACCCTTAACCTGAATAACCGCCAAGTGACTGAAATCAACAACAAGGACTTTGTGGTAGGAATCGGGTATAACAAAAAGGGCTTGCGTTTGCCTTTTAAATCGGGGGGAGAATACATTGTATTGAAAAATGACCTGAACCTGAGATTGGATGTAACGGTGCGGGATACCAAGACGGTTCAGCGAAAACTGGATGATGTACAAACCATTACGGGCGGAAATATTAACTTTCAGCTCAAGCCAGTGATTAGCTATATGGTCAATTCTAAGTTAAATTTTCAGTTTTATTTTGAGCGAAATATCAACACTCCGAGAATTTCCAGTTCTTTTCCACGAAGCGCTACCAATGTGGGTTTTCAGCTGAGGTATAACTTGGCGCAATAATTATTATTGTTGTATTGCTCTATTGTTCCGCCTGCGGCTTATTGTTGCATTGTTAAATGGCTAGATTGTTCCGCTTCGCTCATTGTTACAGCTCTCCTGACGAAGGAAGGATCTTAAATGGTTGCGCAAAGCGACTTAATATTGTTACGCTATACTGCTCTATTGTTGCGCGAGGCGATGATTTATTTGTATCGCCTCGCGCCACTACTATTAAATTGTTCCGCCTTCGGCTCATTGCTACATTGTTAAATGGCTGCGCGATGCGTCCACTTTTCACTTTACGTTTTTCATTTTTCATTCAATTAGTGGACTGTGGACTAAAGAAAAGCTACGAACTACTGACTACCCACTCCCAACT
>CALDJV010001068.1 GCA_937899305.1 uncultured Cytophagaceae bacterium | reverse complement strand
CTATTGTATTTTGTTTTGAAAAAGAGAGCATGTAGGTTCATGTACGATAATAATCATTATTATCTGATTTTTTTATTGTAACTTTGCCCTTAACAATTTTACAAATTATAATCTATTAGTCTCAAAAAATACAAAAATGCTTGCGCACTCAAGTGGTATTTTTTTTAATCCAGACTTCCTTTTGCTTAGGGAAAGCAACTCCTTTATTATTTCATCACATTTTTCTTACAATCAAATATCATCAAAGAAACACTCAAAAGAAGTTCCATCGAAACTTTTTATTGGTACATTCTAGGTGACATTATTGAATGGTATAAACGTGGGATAATTGGGGGAGCGAAAAGGAAAGATTATTGTTGAAGTTGTAATGCATTGAGGATAACTTTTCACCTCAGTGGCCAATAAAGTGATTATTAAATTTAAAATACATTCCAATGGAAAATACACCTGTATATAAAGTATTGGTGGTAGACGACGAACCGGATATCGTAGAATTGTTGCAATACAACCTCGAAAAAGCTGGTTACGAAGTAAAAACAGCGAGTAACGGAAAAGAGGCTATCAAAGTGGCTAAATCGTTTTTGCCTCACATGATCTTGATGGACATCATGATGCCCAAAATGGATGGTGTAGAAGCTGGCCGACAACTTCGGGAAATACCAGAAATTGCCGATACTTATATTATTTTCCTAACAGCAAGAGTAGAAGAGTACTCTGAGCTGGCCGCTTTTGATGTGGGTGCCGATGATTACATTACGAAGCCAATACGTCCTCGAGCACTGCTAAAGCGTATTGCTGCTTTGTTTCGTCGCGAACAAAAAAAGCATCAAAAAGAAGAAAAGAAAGACAAAATTTTGGTGGGTAACCTTACCATCGATCGGGAAAGTTACATTGTGTACAATGATCAAACGCCCATTACGTTGCCTAAAAAAGAATTTGAGATGCTGTTTTTCCTTGCTCAAAACCCCAATAAGGTCTTTAGCCGGGACGAATTGTTACAAAACATTTGGGGAACGGATGTATATGTATTGGCTCGTACCGTAGATGTACATATTCGTAAAGTGAGAGAAAAAATCGGTGATGGTTATATCAAAACTGTCAAAGGTGTAGGTTATAAGCTAGTAACTGAGTAACCATCAGTTACTTCAAGTGCGTTATCAATACTACAAAACATATTCAATAAGGTCTGTCCATGTCATCGCGCATTATATCGTTACTACTGTCAGTTTCTATTGCAGCAGTTACCACCGCTTTTACATCTTTACTCTCTGGAGTTTCGGCCACCGCATTGCTGGTGTGTTTTAGTATGGCGTTTTTTTCGTCTTATTTACTGTTTTATTTTGCCCTTGAGTTTTTGGTGTTTAGAGAGATCAACGAGGCCAATCGTATGATTGAAAAACTTAAGAAGAAAGATTTTAAAATTGCCAAAAAACAAGCAAAACCTACTCTTAAGTTTGTCAAGAAGCTCAACCACGAGATTTATGCATATGCTTCCAACAAACAGAAAGAGATAGATCACTTGAAGCAAATGGAGATTTTTCGGCGGGAGTTTTTAGCCGATGTATCTCACGAGCTCAAAACCCCCATATTTGCCGCTCAGGGTTTTCTGCACACCTTGCTCGATGGTGCCATTGATGACCAGAATGTACGCGATAAATTTTTAAACAAGGCGGTGAAGAGCTTAGATGGGCTCAATGCTATCATTCAAGATTTGCTTACCCTTTCGAAAATGGAAGCGGGGTTTATCCAAATGAACCATGAGATATTCAATATTGCTCGACTTACCAACGATGTATTTGAGCAATTAGAAGAAGGGGCCAGCAAACGCAACATGACTTTACAGTTTGATCAACCTTATGAAGAGATATTGGTATATGCCGATACCCAACGGATCCGCCAAGTGATCATCAATCTTTTGGGGAATGCGATCAAATATGGATCGAAAAATGGCAATGTACAGGTGAGTTTTGAAGAAATCGAAAATAGCTTACTGCAAATCACCGTCAAAGACGATGGACCCGGTATTTCGGCAGAGCACCTGGACCGTATTTTTGAGCGGTTTTACCGAGTAGAAAAAAGCCGTTCCAAAGACAAAGGCGGCTCTGGTCTTGGATTGGCGATTGTAAAACATATTTTGAGTGCGCACAATACTGAAATTAGAGTAAATAGCAAGGTGAAGAAAGGAACTTCCTTTTCGTTTGAGTTGCAAATAGCTCCCAACGAAGCCGACGAGGTAAAAGAAGTTGAAAAAACAGTGGCATACAAGGAAGTAGAAGGGGTAAAATAGCTGTATTTTTGAATGTGCACTCATTTGCCTAATTTTGCATTCCTTTTTCAAAAAACAAATTCCCGGTAAATGAAGAAACTCAAGTTTGAGGATTTAATTATATTTGAAAATGAGGATTTTATAGTTATCAACAAACCTCCTCATATTTCTACCCTTGACGATCGTGCCTCTGAAGGCAAAGACAATATCAATGGATTGGCCAAACAGTATCATGAGTCGGCTCAAGTGTGTCATCGCCTAGACAAAGAAACCTCGGGAATTTTGGCCATCGCCAAAAATCCGGAAGCATACCGCCATATGGCCATCCAATTCGAAAAACGGGAAGTTACTAAAGTATACCATGCCGTGATTGGAGGTATTCAGGAATACAAAAATGTAACGGTAGACAAGCCCATATTACCCAACCGGACAGGAGGGGTAAAAATTGATTCGAGTGGAAAACCGGCCCAAACAATTTTTCATACCTTACAAATTTACAAGGCCCATACCTTGGTAGAGGCTCGCCCAGTAACTGGGCGCATGCACCAGATTAGAATCCATTTGGCCGTATTGGGATCTCCCATTGTACAAGATGAGCAGTATGGAGGCAAACCACTCTACTTGTCCAGCGTGAAGAAAAACTTCAATCTTAAAAAACATACGGAGGAGCGCCCCCTTATTTCGCGGGTAGCTTTGCACGCCCAGGCACTGCATTTTAAGCTGATGAACGATGAGACTAAAATAGTAGAAGCTCCTTATCCCAAAGACATACGGGCTTTGGTAAATCAACTAGGAAAGCATACTTGATCGAATTATACATCGAGTACTGTAGATTTTTTAGCCCTGTCAGGTACAACCTGTCAGGGCTAAATTATGAAGTCTTAGAAGTTAAAATACCTCAACCAGTCCAAGTAAGAAAGATACTTTTGAAAAAAACACTAAGCATCCCCATTCGACAATTGCTCTAACGCAACAAAAACATTTACCAAGGAATTTCCTTTTTCTGACAAGGTGTAAGTAATATGGAGTGGTTTTTCTTGGATCACCGATTTCACAAGAATCTCTTCCTCTACCATTTCTCGCAGAGCAGTAGCAAGCGTTTGTTTATTGGCTCCTTCCAAATCTCGAAGTAATTGGTTGAAACGTACTGGGGCATTGGTCGCCATTTTAAATATTTGCGGCTTCCACTTACCACTGAGTGCTTTCAATAGTTTTTGGGCCGGACAGTTTTGAGATGATGTGTTCATGGTGGTCATGTTTTTTTGACTAATTGACTCAAGGTAAGCGTATTGGTAACTTTGTAGTATACATAAAACAAATACTACAATGCAAATTGTTGTACAATCAATTCATTTTGTTACCCAATGTTATAAACCAATAAAATGGCTGATTGGGTATGGTTTCATCTTTTTAATTTGTCAAGCCTGTATGAAAAATAGCCCCCAAAAGACATCTGATAAAAATCCCCTACTTTGTGATCCCGAAACTGGAGTTTGTGAAGTTCCTGCTGATAAAAGCGAGAAAGCAATCGCTCAAAATACAACTACTGAGGCCATCAAGCCGATTCAAATTACTTATTTTACCGATCCCATTTGTTCTTCGTGTTGGGGTATAGAGCCTCAACTCAAACGCCTAAAACTTGAGTACGGACCATACTTTGAGATAGATTACAAAATGGGAGGGTTACTGCCTTCTTGGAAAGTATACGACAGTGGAGGCATAAGCAAACCCGCTGATGTAGCGCATCACTGGGACGAAGTAAGCTTGCATTACAAAATGCCCATAGATGGCGATGTGTGGTTAGAAGACCCCTTGGATTCTTCTTACCCTCCCTCGGTTGCTTTTATGGCCGCCAAGGCACAAGGGACGGATAAAGCGTTGGCATTTTTGAGAAAAATACGGGAAATGGTGTTTTTACAAAAAAAGAACATTACCAAATGGGAACATCTCAAGGAAGCCGCCCAGCTAGCAGGTCTAGAGTTGGCTCAATTCAAAGCGGATTATGAAGCCAAAGCTAAAGGTGATTTTCAACAAGATTTGTCCCTTGCTAAAGCATTGGGAGTAAGAGGTTTCCCTACTTTATTGATGACCAACGGAGAACAACAAGTGAGGGTATACGGAGTGAAGGAGTACGCCCATTTTGAGCAGGCGATTCTTAAACTACACCCACAAGCCAAAAAATCAACCATTCAACCCGATCCGGCCTATTGGCTCAATAAATTTGGTACATTGACTACTCAGGAAGTAGCGGTCATTTTGGGCAAAAGTTTTCAAACGGCGACAGAAATGATGACAAGATTGGTCGATGAGAAGAAAGCAACAAAATTAGCGATTAAAAATGGAGTGTTATGGATGGCTAAATCAAAGTAATTTCTTTGAAACGAAAGCCTTCTATTAAGTAACGTTTTCAAAATAAGTGTCGAGTTTTAATGAAATTACTCAAAGTTAAACGAGGCGCTTTTTGCGCTCGTAGCAGGGCTACGGGCAATAAAAGGAACGAAGTGTAACAAAGAGGAATAAATCTAAATCGGACAGTTATTGCGAATGCGTTACTAAAAGCATTGGAACATTGATGAAACGAGCCTCCAATTATCCACCGATTGGATTCACCCTGTCAGTGTTCCAACTGCAAAACGTCTACCACCAAAACTACTGCTATTGCCCAATCCTACAAACCATATTCCTGGTTTTACTTTCATCACTCCTTTATTTACATAAAAAAATATAAATTTAAATACTTGATTAACAGTTGTTTAAGGTGATTAAAAGGGCTCAAATCTTCTTTTGGGACTTTTTTATTGAGTAATTACACTTACTTACCGGTCTAATTCAGCATATAGCTTACAAATGCTATACAAAACCAATATGTTGAATATTCATTTAATCTGTGGCTGATCACTTCAGGATCATATTGGTTGGTTTTTAATTTAACTTTGCTCGTCATGTTTTCTCAAAAAATTACCCACAACATCAAGTCCTACCTTTGGCTAAGTTGGACACTTATTTTGAATACATTCCTAGGTAAACAAAAAATCGCAGCAATGAATGTTCAAAAATAAGCGGTTTGCTTGACCTCTTCCTACCAAATGTATGCTTTGGCTACAACAATATATCTTCTATAATATGAATCATTGATACTTGATTGATTTACTTGGGTTAATTATATTCAAGTGTTTGATAATCAGTATTTTATGTTCTGAAATTGTGGAGCGATAGCCAATAAGTGTAATGAAAACATAGCATTCGGTAGGTGATCATCCGAACAATACCTTGCGATAGCGTTAAAACCTTAGTAAAACGGAAAAAATAAAGTAATTCAAATTTGGTGTAATATCTGGCCACTAGACGATGAAAAAAACCGAGTCTACAGCTTGCTGTGACGAGCTCTGCTCTAGCTAATCTTTGCGTAGCCAAAGCTCCTGAAGTTCCTTACAGGACAAGTTTTTGAAGAAGTATAGTGGCCAGAGATGAGTCAAATGGATTAGGTTATTTATGTATTTTTACTTAAGAAAACTCTAAAAAAATCTCAATAAATCCTGCTAAAATGAAATCATTCACCACAAAATTTTTACCCTTGACCATTATTTGCATGGTCTTATTTGTCACAAACATCCAGGCCCAATACCAGATTACTACGATGGCTGGTAAGTTTGATGCAGAAGGAGCTCCCGCGCAACAGATTTCGGTAGCCCATCCTTCCGCATTGGCATTAGATGGCCAAGGCAACCTTTACATTGCGCAAGCCAAGTTACGTAGGGTAAATCTAAGTACTGAGAAGATTTACACCAAGGATGCCAATGTGGCAAATGCAGTGGCCATGGATGCAGCAGGCAATATTTATGTGGCCGATAAGGTGAGCCATCGCATCAAAAAAATAGATGCGGTCACTGGTCAAGTCACCGTGATTGCCGGAAGAGGAAGCAGTCTTGCATCAGGAGATGGAGGCCCGGCTTTGACAGCGGGGTTTGATGCTCAGTCTATTGCCCTAGACAGTCAAGGGAATATTTATATTGCTGATCAAAAAAATCATCGTATTCGTAAAATTGAGGTAGCCACCGGCATCATTAGCACAGTGGCGGGCACTGGTCTGAGGGGATTTTTAGGAGATGGTGGCCCAGCCGACGTGGCTCGTTTGAATCAGCCAGGAGGTATTGCCATCGACGCAAACAACAATTTATTCATTGCTGATTTAGAAAACCATCGCATTAGAAAGGTTGATGCCCAAACCAATGAAATTACCACCGTAGCAGGCAGTGGTATCAGTGGTTTTTGGGGCGATGGTGGAGGAGCTATCAAGGCCCAATTGAACCGCCCCAAAGGATTAGCAATCGATGCAAACAACAATTTATACATTGCCGACCAAGGCAACCACTGCATAAGAAAAGTGGATTTGAATCATCATCTCATTACAACCATTGCCGGAAATAGTACCAAGGGTTTTTCGGGCGATGGGGGAGACGCTGTCTTGGCTAGCTTAGACAACCCCACCGATGTGGTATTGGATACCCAGGGTAATGTTTACATCGCGGATGGAAACAATCATCGAGTCAGAAAAATAAGTGCGAGTACTGGCCATATCCATACGATTGTGGGGAATGGTTTGGAGTTTTATAGTGCGGGATTTTCGGGCGATGGGGGAGACGCGCTTCAAGCCCAGTTTAATTTTCATTTACAGGATACAAAATTGGCCCAGGATCGGGCCGGACATATTTATATTGCCGATACGGACAATCAAAGAATACGTAAAATAGATGTTCACACCAATATCATTACTACGGTAGCGGGCAATGGCAACCAAGGACATTTGGGGGATGGCGGACTGGCTACGGCGGCGGCCCTTACTGACCCTACCGGAATTGATATAGATGCCAATGGTGATATTTACATTGCCGAAAAAGACCATATTAGAAAGGTAGCAGCGGGTACTCAGGTGATTTCTACCCTATACCAGGGGCAACCACGTGATGTACACTTAGATTCAAAGGGGCATTTGTATTTCATTGAAGGTCACCAAATCAAAAAGATAAAGTTAGCCACCCAGGAAGTAACCTTGGTAGCAGGTACGGGTAGCCGTGGTAGTGCAGGCGATGGCGGACCTGCCGTTCAAGCTCAATTGTATTCGCCCTCGTCGGTAGCACTTGATAAACAAGGAAATCTGTACATTTCTGACTATTGGAATGGGAAGGTAAGAAAAGTAGATGGAAAAAGTCACCTTATTACGACTTTGATAAGTGGAGTATCATTGGGTGACTTGGCCATGGATGAGGAAGACAATCTATATGGGGCATCATTAGGAACAGTGATAAAAATCAACATAACGAATGGTGCTAGCGAAAATGCGGCTCACGGTTTGTGGGGTTGGCTAAACAATGAATTGCCGCTTTTGCCTGCTTCGCTGAATAGCCTGGTACTGGCAAATAATGGAGACATTTACCTGGCAAGTAATGGGCGTCTTGATTATAACGAAGCACTGTCTAACCGGATTTGGAAACTTAGGCGAGCCCCTGCTATCAACATAACGCAGGGAAGCACCGAGGTGACCCCACAGAGTGGTTTTGACTTCAGGGGGTATCCAATAAATACAACGGTAGAACTTGATTTTTCCGTTGAAAACCTCACTTCAGCTACTTTTAATGGTGAGTCAATCAAGGTAATAGGTGATTTTGCTTTGGCCAGTAGTCATCCTCAAGATATTGATGGAGCATCAAAGGTGACAGTGACCATTTCGATGGATGCTTCAAGTACTGGAAATAAAACCGGGTGGCTGGTAGTGAACGATGCGTATGTAATCAGGCTAACCGGAAAAGTGACCGCAGACAACAACCAGGAAATTGTTTTTAGACCATTTCCTAATAAAAAATATGGAGATGCTGATTTCCAATTATCGGCTACAGCTTCTTCGGGTTTACTGGTAACCTATACGTCTTCTAATACCCAGGTGGCGGTAATCACGGGTGATATGGTAAAAATTATCGGAGCGGGTTCTACCACTATTACTGCCCATCAAGCGGGGAATAACCAATATAATCCTGCCCCCAGTGTTCGCCAGGTTTTAAGGGTAGAAAAGCAGGAACAGCGTATTACTTTTGGATCGCTCTCTAATCAGGTGTATGGTGATGCTGATTTTCAATTATTGGCTACTGCTTCTTCAGGTTTGCCAGTGACCTATACTTCCTCCAATCCCAATGTGGCGGTGGTAACGGGTGATGTAGTGAAGATTATTGGAGTAGGCTTTACCACCATTACTGCCCAACAAACGGGGAATCAGGGATACCATCCCGCGTCCAATGTCAGCCAAATTTTGACCGTTTATGGAAAAGACCAAAGTATTACCTTTGGAGAGCTACCCGATAAGGTTTATGGAGATGCTGATTTCCAATTATTGGCCACGGCTTCTTCGGGTTTGCCAGTGACTTATATTTCCTCTAATCCCAGAGTAGCCACCATTACTGGTGATGTAGTTAAAATTATTGGAGTAGGAACGACCCTCATTACTGCCCATCAAGTTGGAAATGAGGAATACAAGCCTACCCAGGTGGAGCAAACTTTGAAGGTGGATGGAAAAAACCAGCACATCGTTTTTGAAACATTGCCTGATAAAACTTATGGTGACCCAAACTTCCAGTTATCGGCTAGTGCTTCTTCGGGTTTGCCAGTGACTTATACTTCCTCTGACCCTAACGTAGCCACCATTCAAGACAACATAGTCAGAATTACCGGGATAGGATCAGTGACCATTAGCGCCCAGCAAACTGGAAGTCAGGAGTATCATCCAGCGTTGGAGGTGCGTCATTCCTTCAGGGTTTCCAAGGGCAATCAAAGCATTTCTTTTCCTGAATTGTCAGATAAAACCTATGGTGGGGAAAACTTTTCGCTTCCAGCCACCGCTTCCTCGGGCTTACCCATTACTTATGTTTCTTCCAATCCCTATGTAGCCATCGTGACAGGTAACATTGTTAAAATTATAGGCATTGGGTCTACCACAATTACCGCCAAACAGCCTGGAGATGCCTATTATCATCAGGCATCTGAAGTAGATCAAAATTTGACGGTAGATAAAGGAGTGCAAAAGATGACTTTTAGCGCTTTTCCCGAAAAAGCTTATGGTGATGCAAGTTTTCGGTTATCGGCCAGTGTTTCTACTGGTTTACCTGTAACTTATACCTCCTCTGATCCTACTGTGGCAGCAGTAACCGGCGATGTAGTTAAAATTATAGGCATCGGAGAAACCATCATTACAGCACGACAAGCGGGCAACGAATACTACACGGCATCGGAGGCAAATCAGCCCTTGATAGTGAATAAAAGAGCCCAAACGGTTTATTTGAATACCATTTCAGACAAACAGTATGGTGATGGAGATTTCTTTGTTTCGGCGAATGTATCTACTGGTTTACCCATTACCTATACGTCGTCCGAGCCAAGTATAGCAAAAATCATCGGGAATCGGGTAGAAATTGTAGGCGTTGGCTCAGTAACCATTACTGCCCACCAAGCGGGCAATAGATACTATAAAGCGGCTAACACGAGCCAAACTTTTGCGGTTCGCAAAGGCAGCCAAAGCATTACTTTTGGCCAACTACCTCACAAAAGCTATAGTGACATCGAGTTTCAACCTACTGCGACCGCTTCTTCGGGTTTGCCCATTACTTACCAGTCGTCTAACCCTAATGTGGCCATTGTCAACAGGAACCAAATCCAGATAATAGGCATTGGGTCTACCATCATTACCGCTCAGCAAGAAGGCAATGCCTATTATCATCCCGCATCTCAGGTAACCCAAACTTTGACGATACATAAGGGGCAGCAAAATATTACTTTTGAGGAATTGCGTGACAGAGGTTATGGGGAAAGTGATTTTCAACTTGCTGCGACAACCTCCTCGGGATTGCCCATTACTTATAGTTCTTCTAATCCCAACGTGGCGGTGGTTACAGGGAATGTGATTAAAATTGTGGGCATTGGCTCTACTATTATTACCGCTTTACAGAAAGGCAACGAATATTACCACCCTGCTACCGATGCGTCCCAAATTCTCAAGGTTCATAAGGGAGTTCAAAACCTTACTTTTAGTGAGTTAGATGACCGATCATATGGAGATGCGAAGGTGGTGCTATGGTCAGAGTCCTCTTCCGGTTTGCCAGTGACTTATACTTCATCTGACCCCAATGTGGTAATCATTAAGCGAAATATTGCCCAAATTGTAGGAGTGGGTTCAGTTACGATTACTGCTTCGCAAGCTGGAAACGAGTATTATAACCCGGTACAGATTAATCAGACCTTTACCATACACAAGGGCGACCAAATTCTTATTTTTGAACCGTTACCTGATAAAGCTTATGGTGATGCAGATTTCCAAGCACCCGCCATTGTTTCTTCCGGCTTAACCATTACCTACACTTCTTCTGATGAAAATGTGGCGGTGATTAGGAAAAATAAAATTCAAATAGTGGGGGCCGGCGTAACCACCATTACGGCCCATCAAGAAGGGAACGAGTTTTACAATAAGGCGGTGAGTAAATCCCAAACCTTGAATGTCCTTCAAAGGGTGACTAGTTTGCCTGAAAATCTGGACAATGGAACCCTCACGTTGTTTCCTAACCCAGTGCAACAAGTACTCAATCTAGAGATCAAAGGACAAGTGAAGCATCATCAAATAGATTTAACCTTCTACAATAGTCAAGGAAGCCCAGTGCTCAGGGTGACCAAGCGTTTACAGAATGGAAAAGTATCGGTTCCAGTAAATAGTTTGAGCAGAGGACAGTATCAAGTAGTCATTAAATTGGGTGAAGCGCTGATTCAACAAAAAATAATCAAACAATGAGTGGGTGTTGTATTGCAATCACCCTGCAATGCACATTTTTGTAAACCTTATTATCTTAGATAAAATACGATGCTGCCTATTCTTTGCTTGTTTCCGTATCGTACTACGTTGATGTTAAGGGTGTTATTTCCTTTTTTGAAATGCCTGGCTCCTCGGGGTGCCAAATTCATACTGACGCGCTTATTTGATTTCAACTCATTGCGATACACTTCTTGAACTGGAAACTGCTGCCCGTTTTGGTATACTTCGGCAATCAATTTTTCGCCCGGCTCTAGAGAACGAGTAAGTCTATACTCTACTTTGAGTCGGGTAGTACGTCGGGCTCGAGTTGATTGGCTAAACTTGCCTCGAAGGATTTCACCAGGACGTACTGTAAAATAAGTCGTAAACAATTGTCCGCTCAGTTGGGTATTTTTTTTCAGCGCATCGGCCAGTTGTTTTTTAGCTATACGGTATGCTTCCTTTAATTTCTGGTAATCTTTGAGGGCAACCGAACCCTCGAGAGGTTGATTTGAGGTTTTCGATATACTGTCTTGGTAAGAAGTAAATTGTGATTGCAATGTTTCCTCTTTTTGCTGCAATTGTTCCAGCTCAGTGTTGATGCGCAATATTTCTTGAAAATCTAATTGGCGGGCATTCTTCAAACGACGCACCTCTTTCTTTTTTTCTTGTAACAAGTGTATTTGTTCCTGTAGTTGATCTCGGGTCGATTGGTCAGCCTGAGATACCTGGTGTAATACCGTTTCTTTATCTTTGATGATTTTGTTAAGCGACTGGGTGTATTTATCGAGGACCTCTGATTTTTTGACAACAATATGATGGTCACCCTTCAAGTTTCGGTGATTGAAGTGTTGGAAAAACACCCACAGTAGTAAACCAACAATGACTACCATATAAAATATTCGCTCGCTGATGCGAATGCTGTTTTTTTTCTCCTCCATAGTTCGTTGTAGTATAGCTACCCTTTTGGGTTGAGTGATGAGGGTCCTGATTGTTTTTTGGTGAAAATAGCGAGTACGAATATACACTATATGAACCACTTTTGGGAGCGTTACTCAATAAATTTGATGGAATAAATCGAGTTTGGGATAAAGTGAAAAATGGTAAAATAAAAAAAACTGCGCCATATCGAGACGGCGCAGTTTTTCGTGAACTTACTAAATAAAAATAACACTACTTCGATTTAGCCTGGTTTTTGGCTTGTTCGAGAGCAATTTCCCGAATGGCGCTGAATGAATCGTTATTTGCCGATCCTTCAATCGCTTTCACCGCCAGGTCTTGTGCTTGTTTCAAAGCACTTTCCAGTTGTTTGGAAAGACTTGTTATGCGGGAGTTTTGAGATTTGATAGTGTTATCGAGAGATTCGATAGTAAGCTCGAAAATCTTGTTTTCACTTTCGGTCTCTTTGGCAAGCAATTCCGCTTTTTCTTTGGCATCACGCTCTATCACAGATTTGCCTTCAGCTTCGGCTCTTTTAATGGCTTTGTCCAGTTTATCAGGAATTTCCTCAAACTTCACCTTGTATTCGTAAAATTCGTCTTCCTGTTCTTTTAAGGCTTTTTCCTCAGCAGCCCAACCATTTTCCCTTTCTTCGCGCAGTTCGTCTAGCTCCAACTGCAACTGTTTTTTCTTTTGATCGTATTCATCATCTTTGAGACTTCTCTCTAGCTCAAGGCCATACTCGTGTTCTTCCCTTTCGCGTTCCTGAGATTTACGGCTTTCTTCATCTCTTTCAGAAGTTTTGCGATAGTGTACTTCCTGATCTTTTTGCCAGGTTTTGCGTTTTTCTGCAATATCCTCCTCAAACGTTTTGCGGGTTTTGCTGGATTCTTCTTCAAAAGTTGCTTTTGAGTTTTCGTAATCCACAATCAATTGGTCCAGCACGTCGTTGCCCACTTCCAAATCATACAATTTGCCCAGCTGCTCTTTTTCTTCGTTGATGTCCTTAGTGAGTTCTGCTAAAGTTTCGGCTTCTACCGTCAATTTGTTGGCTACTTCGCTCATGGCTTTTCCCAATCCTTTTTCGATGCCTTCCAAATTGAGAATGATGCCCTCGATGTTTTCCACCTTTGTAGTATTGCCTACCACCTTTACTACGGTTTTCTCCTTTAAAGAAGACTTGCCTGTGGTGGTGGCCGATGCGCTTTGCTTTTGTAGCTTCACTACCTCTTGCTCAGAGGTTTTTAATTTTTGCTCGATCTCTTTTTTCTCTTTCTCGAGTTCTTGATAAGCTTTTAGTATTTGTGCTTTAGTACTCTTTGAACTTATTGTTGCCATGTTTTTTTCAGATTTTGAATGAGACTTTTTTGAGAATTAATTAGGTGCAAATGTTTAATTATGAATCACTTGTTTTAGATTTTCCACCCTTGATGGTGTTTTCCAAAGCAGTCAAAGACAAACTTTGTACTTGGCTCAATGCATCTTTTAATTCTGCGGAAAGTTTCTCGATTTGCTCGTTGTTTTTCACAATGGTTTCTTCCAAAGCTTTTACTTGCATTTCATGTACTTTCTTGCTTCCTTCCACTTCTTTGGCTTTCAATTCAGCGGCTACCTTAGATTTACGAGAAACATCCTTGATGGCATTTTCACGTGCTTTGTTGGAAGCTTCCTTTAATTCATTATCGAAGTTGTCCACTCGTTGTTTGAACTTCTGAAGCTGCTCTTGATTTTCCTCCAACACTTTTCTTCTTTGTGTCCAATCTCGGTTTTTTTCTTTGGCTTTGGAGTTCAAATCTCGCTCAAGATATTTCTTCGTGTCGGCGTATTCGTCCGCTTCTATTTTATAAGTTCTTTCCAACTCATATTCATAATCGGCCAATTCCTTGTCTCGTTCCTTTTTGAGGTTGTCGGTGTATTCCTTTACTGAAAAGTCAAATTCTCCCTGTTCCTTTTCCCAGTTATAACTTTGTTCAGAGATCTCCTCTTCTAATCTCTTGTATTGTAATGCGGTGTCTTCCTCAAAACTCTTCTTTTGAGCATCTTGTTCCTGAGTTAAGATATGCAAAGCATCGGCAGCCACTTTCGAGTCTTGGACATATTTCAAGGTTTCTTTCTCCACTTTGATAGCAGCTTTGAGCTCTTCAAGTTTGGATAGTTCCCCTTGTAATTGCAAAGCCAATTCTTCTACTGAGTTGCCCAATGACAATTGCAGTTCAGCCAAACCAGTCACAATCGAATTAGAAGTGTAGTTGGAAGCTACCGAAACCAATTCTTTATTCTCTTCTTTTTTAGCAGCTTCTTCCTTGGTGGTAATTTTCGCCATCAAAGCTTTTCGTTCTGCCAATAAACTTTCAAAAGAACGCATTACTTCTTCTTTTGATTGAATAGTGTTATTCATAACAACATGTTCGCCCCCTTCTATTTTATAAAACTGTTAATAGCTCCAAT
>CALDJV010001067.1 GCA_937899305.1 uncultured Cytophagaceae bacterium | reverse complement strand
GCTTTGCCTTCTTCAACTTCTCTGATTTCTTCCCGAATACTGATCAACGCCTCGCAAAAACGATCCAATTCTTCTTGATTTTCGCTTTCGGTAGGCTCTATCATCATTGTACCCGCTACTGGGAATGAAACCGTTGGTGCGTGGAAGCCATAATCCATCAAACGCTTGGCAATATCAGCTACTTCTACCCCGGCAGTTTGTTTAAACTCACGGCAGTCTACAATAAATTCGTGCGCACAAGTGCCATTTACCCCAGTGTACAAAATTTTGTAATGCCCTTCTAGACGAGTTTTGAGGTAATTTGCATTCAAGATCGCCATTTTGGTGGCATTGGTGAGGCCAAGACTACCCATCATTTTGATGTAAGCATAAGAAATTGTCAAAATACTGGCGCTTCCCCAAGGAGCGGCTGAAATAGCGGTAGCAGTAGACTCCTCAGATACTTTTACCGTGCGATGATTGGGTAAAAACGGCGCAAGGTGTTTGGCTACACCAATGGGTCCCATACCGGGGCCTCCACCACCGTGAGGAATACAAAAAGTTTTGTGTAGATTAAGGTGACAAACATCGGCTCCAATAATGCCCGGACTAGTCAATCCGACTTGGGCATTCATGTTGGCTCCATCCATATATACCTGTCCACCAAAGTCGTGGATGGTTTGGCACATTTCCTGAATGGCTTCCTCAAACACACCGTGGGTAGAAGGGTAAGTGACCATCAACGCCGAAAGATTTTCTTTGTGTTTTTCGGCTTTCTCTTTCAAGTCCGTTACATCAATGTTTCCGTGGTCGTCACATTTCACTACTACCACTTTCATTCCGGCCATTACTGCGCTGGCTGGGTTGGTACCGTGGGCCGACTCTGGAATGAGTACAATGTCACGATGAAGGTCTCCGCGACTGTGGTGGTAGCCACGAATGGTCATCAAACCTGCGTATTCACCTTGGGCTCCTGAGTTGGGTTGTAACGAAACAGCCGCAAACCCGGTAATTTCGCAAAGCATTGTTTCCAGCTCTTCAAACATTTGTTGGTAACCCTGAGCTTGAGTACGAGGAGCAAAAGGATGAATTCCTCCAATTTCGCTCCAGGTAACTGGAATCATCTCCGCTGTGGCGTTCAGTTTCATAGTACAAGAACCCAACGCAATCATAGAGTGGGTCAATGACAAATCCCGGTTTTCCAATGCTTTCAAGTAACGCAACATCGCGTGTTCAGAGCGGTTGTTTTTGAACACTGGGTGGGTGAGGTATTCTGAAGTACGGGTCAACCCATCTGCATTGTGCCAGGTGATTTCTTGAGCCAAGCCATCCGCAAAATTCACTTCTTTGCCCGCTATTTCAGCAAATAGGTGCAATAGTTTGGTAGCATCTTCCAGTGTTTTGGCTTCGTCAAAACTAATTCCTACGTGAGTAGTATCGTATTGGCGTAGGTTGATGTGGTGTTGTTGGGTGAGTTGGTGAAGACGGCTTTTTTGCTCTTCGGTCACTTCAACCTGTAGGGTGTCAAAATAGAACTGATTGCTTACTTGAAACCCAAGTTTTTCTAATCCCAATGCAGTGAAACGAGTAAGTCCGTATACACGTTGAGCGATATTTTGGAGTCCTTCGGCTCCGTGATACACCGCATAAGCACCCGCCATGACGCCCAGTAGCACCTGAGCTGTACAAATGTTAGAAGTTGCTTTTTCGCGACGAATATGTTGCTCACGGGTTTGCAAAGCCATTCTATAGGCCTTGTTTCCTTCCGAATCTACCGATACACCAATGATACGCCCAGGAATTTGACGTTTGTAAGATTCTTTGGTAGCAAAAAATGCTGCGTGAGGACCACCATAGCCCATAGGTACGCCAAAACGTTGGGCCGAACCTACCACTACATCGGCGCCCATTTCACCAGGAGGCGTCAATAGCGTCAGGCTCAATAAATCGGCGGCTACTGCTACTGCTACGTTCAACTCTTTAGCCGAAGCAATCAAGTCAGTATAATCGTATACTTCACCATTGCTGGCAGGGTATTGCAACAATACTCCATAAATATCAGGGTTGGTAAGGTCTACCTTGGTATGATCACCAATCAACAAATTGATCCCTAGCGGAGTAGCTCTGGTTTCTATCACTTCAATCGTTTGCGGATGGCACAACTCCGAAACAAAGAAGGTATTGGCTTTTTTCTTGTCTTTTTTGCGAGTTCCGTAAAACATCGTCATTGCTTCAGCCGCTGCGGTGCCTTCGTCAAGCAAAGAGGCGTTGGCAATTTCCATCCCAGTAAGATCCATTACCGTAGTCTGGAAGTTGATCAAGGCTTCCAAACGTCCCTGAGCGATTTCAGCCTGATAAGGGGTATAGGCGGTATACCAACCAGGATTTTCGAGTACATTGCGTAAAATCACATTGGGTACAATACAATCATAGTATCCTTGTCCTATATAAGAAGTAAACAATTGATTTTGAGAAGCCAACTGCTTAAACTCTTTTAAAAATTGATGCTCAGTCAAGGCTTCAGGCAAATCCAGTGCTTTCTGCTTGCGAATAGAAGCCGGGATCGTTTTGTCAATCAAAGCCTCTACTGAGGTTTCACCAATGGTGTCGAGCATGGCCGCAATTTGTTCTTCGGTAGCCGAACTATTGTGTCTTTGCTCAAATTTTTCGGAATACTTTAAGTTTATGTCCATTCTTTAATACCTTCTATATTATAGCACAAACGTATATCAACATTTGATGTAAAAATAAAACCTGAGTTATCCTGAAAACAGATATCACGCTTAACATATTGTAACTCTGAAAGGTTTCAATACTCAGTGATTTATCCCATCAACCAGTGTAATATCATCGTGAATAAGGGAGAATCTGATAAGTCGCCTTACCTACCAAGGAATAAACCTTGACATATTGGGGTAGATTACCTCCTGAGCACTCCCTAACAACTGATACCAAATAATATTTTGCAAAAGTAATTATAAAATTTTTATTTTCCAGAGATCACCACAATGTTAAATTTTTACATCGGGTTATCCATCATAAAAATCAGTGTAGAATGAAGGGTTTAATTGGTTTAGAATTTTTTTTATAGCTACAAGTGCTTGATAATGAGGGGTGTGTTGATTAGTGTGCTATATTTTTTAGGAGGGTGGGAATAAAAAAACAAAAGTACCTGTCTAAGAGAACAAAGAGCAATGCATTGATCATATAACCTGAGTAACGCGTTCGCAATAACTGTCCAATTTAGTTTTATCCCTCTTCGCTACACTTTGTTGCCTTTATTGCCCGTAGCCCTGCTACGAGCGCAAAAAGCGCCTCGTTTAGCTTTGAGTAATTTCACTAAAACCTCGACACTTATTTTGAAAGCGTTACTGAAGAATGGTTAAAATTTATTTAACCCTGGCTAAAATTTTAAAACTTTGATAGCAATGAAAAATACCCTTAAACCCCTTTTAGTAATGGTTTTGCTGATGTGTGTGTCTACACTCTGGGCACAAGAGCTGACTAAAGAAGAAAGACGCGCAAAATTCAAAGCGTTTCGGGCAGAAGCCAAAGCTTACAATCAGCAAAATGTATGGCCAGTGCTTAAAGCACAACGCCAAAAACTAGATGCAGTGATGAGTGAAGCCGACAAGCAAAAGGTAGCCGATTTATGGGCTCAAATGAAAGCTGGACGCGCAAAAATGAAGGCATTTCGTAAATCAATGCGCGAACAATACAAACCTGGTGAAGGGCACCCAAAGTTGACCGAGGCCCAAAAAACAACTTTGAAAGCGGAACGCAAAGCCCGACGAAAGGCGATCCATGCGGCTTGGGATATCGCAGATAAATACGAGACGACCATTGAGAAGTTATTGGAAGAAATGAAGCCAAAAGCCGAGCAATGGAGAAAAGACCTGAAGGCGTTGAAAGTAAAGCATTTTGGTGAAAGAAAAAAAGGTGTCAGGAGAGAAGGCAAACGAGAAGGCAAACATGGTAGACACGGACGCATGGGAAGAAGAGGGCATCACCATCACCATAGAGGAAAGCGTGGGATGCGAGGCATGCGAAGGGCTTTCCGACCAGTGGGCTTTTTGATGATGGACCCTGCCAGTAACGATTTAGAGGAAGGAAATGGAGAAGCCAGTTTGGTGTATCCCAACCCTTCTAACAATGAAACTAAAGTAAATTTTAGTCTCACTAAATCCGAAACGGTAAATATCCAGTTGATGGATGCCAATGGCAAGTTGGTAAGAGAAGTACTCAATGAAAACAAGGCGGCGGGAAGCCATGCCCATACGATTGATTTGAGTAACTTCAAGAACGGAACTTATTATGTAGTCATCAAAACCTCTAAAGGGACAGAGACTAAAAGATTAATAAAAAGATAAGGTAATGTAATAAATATAATTGGGCAAAAGCCAGGGTACTTTATCCTGGCTTTTGTTTTTTGTGGCGTCGAAAATTCATATATTTGGTAAAACCTATTAATAATTAACAAACTAAAATTCATTATATGAAAACCATTCAAAATTTTCAAAATCAGGAGATTACCAGAAGCCAATTGATTGAAATTAAAGGAGGACAGGATGCCCGTCGCGTGGAATTAGATCACGTAGGGGCCTATAACTTTATGGTAGAAATTAGTGATGTAACAGCGAGTTATCAAAAAGGAGGGGATATCCTTAGTCTTGAAATCGAAGTAATTGAATTTCAGGATGGAGACGACTTGTTCTAACGAGTTCTGATTTTAAAATATGAATGAAGCTCTTTGAGAATTCAAAGGGCTTTTTTTTGTGAAAGATTACCAAAAAAGAACGTGTAGCGATGATCAAACCTTTTATTTGTGGCCTGTTATTATGTTTGGGCTTTGCCTGCCAAACCAAGAAAGAAAAACAAGTTAAAAATCAAAAGTGGAATAAACACCATCTCAACAAGGACCAACTACCAATCGCCAAGCAAGTCAAAAAGCAAAAAGTGCTTGATATTACCCTAAAAACCACTGACGATTATCCGAACAAAGTAAATGATAAAAACGGGGTAGGCTTATGGGAATATCTAAGTGAATTTGATCGCCCTCATCAACCAGGCCGGGTTGCCATTTACCCATTACATGCAACTACCCACAAAGCACCTTATGGCGAGTATGACGATTTGCAAGTATACCATTACAAGGCGGTTTCGGGGTACAAAGTAGAGGTGATCACCAACCAACTCCGCAACGCTTTTACGCCACCAGTAAATTTTAGACCTACTTACGTAGCTCCTCGGTTAGACGCTGTGACCCGTCGTGAAATAAGGCGCCCCAAAACGACAAAAATGTATCCCTATTTTGTGGTTTTGCGAATCAACGGAAAGCCATTTAAATTAAGCGATCACTTGGTGCCAGATACGTTGGTGTATTTTAAACATAGAGACAGGAACTATTTGGCCAGCGCACAAACAAATGGCGAAGCCATGGGAACTACCCGTCAATATACGGTTTTGCATGTGTTCGATGTGACAGAGAGGGAAGGTATTAAATATTTTGAATTGAAAGGAAGGTACCAAAGCAGCGGGTTGTTATATGATTATAATGGAGATGGCGTATTGGATTATCCCCTGTATGAAACTTATTTATGCAAAGGTTTTGAGCCCTTATTCTGCAAAGAAAATCCGCCTCACGATACTTGTGGACGCATTTACCTGAAGAGTTTGTATCCAGATGGCTGGAAAAGACTTGCCCCGTATGGAATTTATTTTTATCTCAAATCACCTCATAGTCCGTACATTTTTTTGAAGGAATGCAACAGAGTATGGGTCAAATGATAAAGATGTTAGAGAACAAAGGTCAATTCCTTTTTACTTTTTATCAAATCAATACGAGCATTGTGCTGTTTTTTGCTGCAAATTGCCCATCTTTTGACAAAAACCAAAGCATCCTTGATATGACCTTGACTCCTGGATTTGATCCTCAAATTTCTTGGCAACCGCCCCAAAATTGGCTTTGTATAGACACGCTAGATGCCCATACTGGGGGCGAACCATTGCGAATCATCACCAGTGGTTTTCCTAAACTAATCGGTGATACCATTTTGGAACGTCGGCGATTTGCCCAAGAAAATTACGACTACTTGCGAACTGCGTTGATGTTTGAGCCGCGTGGTCACGCTGATATGTACGGATGTATTCTTACGGCTCCTGTCACACCTAATGCCGATTTTGGGGTGTTGTTTATGCACAACGAAGGCTACAGTACAATGTGTGGACACGCCATCATTGCATTGACCAAAGTAGCCCTCCAAACAGGGATGCTGCCTACTCAGGAACCCGAAACAATGATTAAAATTGACACTCCAGCGGGATTGGTGACGGCATTTGCCAAAGTAGAAAATGGAACTGTAACCCAGGTTCGTTTTCAGAATGTACCTTCGTTTGTGGTAGAGTTGGATGCAGAAATAACTGTACCGGGCTTGGGGACCATTCGCTATGATTTGGCCTTTGGCGGAGCGTTTTATGCCTATGTACAAGCCGATCAGGTAGATTTGAAATGTACCCCAGAAGAACACAAAGAACTGATTGAGAAGGGAATGCAAATAAAACGGGCGGTCATGAAGCAACGCAAAATACAGCACCCCACTGAAGACGATTTGGGGTTTTTGTATGGTACCATTTTCATTGCCCCTCCACTTTCTGAGGGAGTAGATAGTCGCAATGTATGTGTGTTTGCCGAAGGCGAAGTAGACCGTAGCCCCACTGGTACTGGAGTGAGTGGACGTGCTGCTATTCATTATGCCCGTAAAGAACTCCAACTTGGCCAAACCCTGAAAATTGAAAGTATTTTGGGTTCAGTATTTACGACCAAAGCGATACAAGAGACTTCTTTTGGAAATTATACCGCAGTAATTCCTGAAGTATCAGGAGAAGCCTACCTCACGGGCAAGCATCAGTTTTGGATTGACCCCAGCGATACTTTACAAAAGGGATTTATATTGAGGTAAAATATGGTTTTATCGCATTGTTTAAATTGTTTCGCTTATGGTTACATTGCTCTATTGTTCCGCTTCGCTCATTGTTACATTGCTAAATGGCTGCGCGAGGCGACGTATTGATTCTTGATGTTTAATTGTTGATGATTAATTCTGCGAAGCTAAATATCATTTTTCATTTTACGTTTTTTCACTTTGCATTCAATCAGTGGACTATGGACCGTCGACTGTGGACTGGAAAAAACTATGGACCATTGACTATCGACTAAACAAAACTCCCAACTAACAAAAACGAAATGAACATAGAACTCAGAGTATTGTCTCGGCAAGATGTAAAACAAGCCCTGCCAATGAGAGAAGCAATAGAGGCGATGCGTGCTTCGTTTACCTTATTATTTCAGCAAAAAGCCCAGCTACCCGCTCGAATGGAAATGCCCTTGACTGAGGCCAATGCTGATATATTGTTCATGCCCAGTTATGTGCCTGATTATCAACAGGCAGGACTTAAAATTGCCAATGTATTTCGAGACAACCCAGCCAAAGGTTTGCCCCTGATTCAGGGAATGATGCTGTTGATAGATACCGAGAATGGTCAACCTTGTGCGATGATGGATTCTACTTACCTAACAGCTTTGCGCACTGCGGCAGGGTCGGCCCTGGCGACGGATCTTTTGGCCAACCCAACCGCGAATACATTGGCTTTGTTTGGTACAGGTGCCAATGCCATTACCCATCTAGAGGCCCTTGCTACAATTCGAGGACTGCAAAAAGTGTGGATATACGGCCGCACAATAGAGCAGGCGCAACGCTTTGTGCAAGCACAACAGCCACACTACGAACTGCCTTTGGTTGCCACGGATGATTTAGCGAATTTGTTACAAGCCCATATCATTTGCACTACCACCAGTGCTCAAAACCCTCTTTTTGAAGCACAACAGGTAGCTCCTGGTACGCACATCACGGCCATTGGGTCTTACAAACCCCGTTGGCGCGAAGTACCTGGAAAGTGGGTAGCACAAAGCAAAATTGTGGTGGATGATCGGAGTGCCTGTTTAAGTGAAGCTGGAGATATTTTGATGCCTATTGAGGAAGGGTTGATGAGTGCTCAGGATATTGTGGGTGAATTGGGAGAAATGATTACCAAACAAACCAAGGTAAGGACTTCGGAGGCAGACTTTACTTTTTATAAATCAGTAGGGGTAGGAGTACAAGATTTAACCGCTGCTCATTATATTTACCAAAAAGCTCAAAAACTGGGGCTAGGACAAGTGATAAATATTTAGGAACATGCAAATGACAACAAGGACCGCTACATTGGATGATTTGGATGCATTGAATGTACTTCAGCAAGCTTTGATTGAGGTAGAAAGACCCATGGATGCTTCCCTTCGCCAGCAAGGGTTGATGTATTATTATGATTTGGCAGAATTGATTACTTCAGAAAAATCAGAGGTGTTGGTGGTGTGCAACCAAGAGGAAATTGTAGGGTGTGGATATGGTTTGATCAAACCCCACGATCGTGATATTTACATTACAACGCACTATGGATACATTGGTTTTATGTATGTCAAGGAGGCTTACCGGGGTAAAGGCTTGGGACAAGTCATTTTGAGTAAATTAGTGGAATGGCTTAAGAGTAGAGGAATGAACGATATACGCCTGCAGGTATATCAAAACAATCCCAACGCCATCAAAGCATACGAAAAGGCTGGTTTCCAATCACACTTGATTGAAATGCAACTCAAGATTGAATAGGTAAATGAAACCTGAACACCTCGTTAAAGGCAAGAATGTTTTTAGAAAAATATTTCTGGATGCCTGCTATCGACATCCAGAAATGGCAGGGCCCATCAAATTAATTCTTCAAACACTTTGAGCGTATACTACCAAGTCCCGTGGTAAGGAAATGCTCTTTTCTTCACCTCTTTTGCCTCGAATGTAATACAGATGCGCAATAGCGGGAGGGAGATGATGTTTGAAAAGGGCTTTGATTCGGGCGGTTTTTTCGTGAATCGAGTTATCACATCGATTGACCAATTGGGCAATACTCGTCCGCATGGCAGTATAGTCATGTTTTCGACTAATCTTTTTATACAAATCAAATAGCTCTGACTGATGATTGTACAGTTCGTACAGAGAAATACCTGCTGGATGTTTTAAAAACAAAAGATAAAGTGCTTTACAAAGGGGAGTCATTTTGAGCTCTTTTCGGGTATTGGTCATCAACCAAAACTGATGGCTTTCGTCAATTAACAAAGACGGATAATTGTTGCTCTGAATGTTGAGGAGCATTTCCTCTGATTCGATCTTGGGTATGGTATTGAGAGGTTTTTTCATGTCCGGATAATCGTTTTTTTACAAATAATTTGAGTTTCAACTTGCTTTACATTTACCCGTTCTTTTTATTGAGGAAAAGTTATATGTTTTTTAAAAAAAATCTTTACACCGTGCTGTTGTTAGTAAAATGGAAAAAATAAATCAATCCAAATTTAGTGTAATATCTTGACGCTGGACAAGTCTAAAAAATTGGCTAATAGCAGCGCTATTTGCACTATTTTTTGACGAAGTATAGCGGTCAGAGATTAGCTAAATGGGTTAAGTTATTTTTGTAGTTTTACTTAGTACCCAAATCCTCAATAATTCCATGATGGATGATTTTCAGTTTGTAAAAAAACTAAAGGCAAAGGATCAAATTGCCTGGCAGGAAGCTTACAGGCGTTACTATGTTAAAACTGAATCCTACCTGCGTACAATTAAATACCCAATTGAAAAACTAAAAGATGATGCAAAAGACATTTGGCAAGAAACCGTGATTGTGTTGTATATTTACCTGGGCAAAGGCAATGAACCCAATGACTTGGGTGCTTATGTGTTTGGTATTATGCGTAATTTGTGCCTAAAAAAGTTAAAAGAGAAGGGGAGGGAAGTACCCATTGAGGAGGATTATATCCCAGCAGAGGACAATACTTATGAAAGGGTACGGCTGACGCACGAAATTGCGACTGATATCTTAGGGACAATGAAAAAACAGAAAGGTCTAAAACATTGTGCGGAGATTATTCGGCTGTTTTTTTTGGAACGCAAAAAAGATCGCGAAATTGCGGCTCAAATTGGGCTTAAAGAAGATTATATCAAAGTAAGACGTAGTCAAAAATGCCTGCCTTATTTTAAAACAAAATTTCAAAAACATTACAAATACCAAGATCTAAAAAACTAGGACAAAGTACTAAGACACCAGAGCCAAAATAATAGACCAGAAACGAATATGGAGAATGAAGAGGAAAAGATCATTTCCTATATAGAAAATCGACTAACCCCAGCTGAAAAAGAGACTTTTGAAAAGCAACTCCAGGCCAAACCAGAGCTACAAGCAAGCCTGAGCCTGTATCAGGATTTGTTGTTGGCGGGAGATGTTTTTGGCCCAGAAGGTATCCAACAGCAATTGGAGGCTACCTGGCAAGCCAACGAATCTACCCCAAAACGAGCGGGAAGCAATCGTCGTTTGCTGCGTTTTGCTGCGGTGATTGCCCTATTGATAGTGACAGGCATTGCGATTTGGCAAATCGCTTTGAGGGGTAACCACCCTCAGGAATTTTGGCAGGATACCGATCAGTATGCGCAGCTGTTTTCCGAACAAAAAGAGCGTTATCAGTCAGCTCGCATCAAGGTGCTAGATGAGACTCTTCTCCCCATTCGAAGCTCGAAAAAACAAATGCTTCACCCCGCGAGCGATACCTTATTGAACAGCCAGCAACCAGTATTGTTTGAATGGCGTCGTGACCTCGCCAACTCAAAACTTGAAGTGGAAATATTTACCAAAGACACCCAAAACACTCCCCGCCGTTACCCGTTGCCCAAAGCTACCTACCAATTGAGGGTAAAACTACCTCCCAACTTGTACTACTGGCGTTTTAGCATCCCCAACGAAGAGGTGCTTCAGACCGGAAGGTTTTATGTGGTCACTCCTTAAGCAAGGAACCCCACTCTAGGCTGGATAGAGTGGGGTGAAGCAAATGGTTGACTAGATATCATGGGCGTGGGGTGGTTTGTATTCCCACCAGTTTTTGTCGAAGGGTTTGCGTTGTACATTGGTAGTACAGTGTACACCTCCATTGCCGGTAAAATGCAGATTCCAATCATCTATAAAATGTACTTCATGTCCTTCGGGCATTTTACTGACCAAGTATTCTTCAAATACATACTTGATTTTTTCGTATTTGGGAGGGACAGCTTTTTTGATTTTTTTCTTTTGATCTCTTAATTTTTTTCTTTTCTCATTTAGCTCCATCTTTTCATCATCAGATTCCTTAGCATCTATTTCTTGATTAATCTGGTCAATTTCCTTTTTTTTGTTCTTGAGTTTTTGACATAAGGTGGTGATTTCTTTATATTTTTTTTGATTAATACCTCGAGTATCAAAAACTCCGTAACATTTTGGAGCAATGCTAAAGCTCCTTGATTCCGTGGTAATGACCAATTGATTGACCAGGTTGGGTAGTAGGCTGATGACTCGGGCATTTTCTTTTTCATTGATGGGTTTGAAGAGTACAGGTACTTCAATAATATCAGCTTCACTAATGCCCAGTTCTTTTTTGAGCAATTCCCGGTTCCAATCCAAAAATTCTTGACATTGTTTGTTTACTTGCCAATATTTGGCCATCCAATGATCCAACACTTTTCTTAGGTTTCTTTTTTTGCATAAATAATATTGTTGTACATCATCATCGAGATGCATTACTCTTTGTCCAAAACTGATGTTGTTATCTATACTCTGGCCTTGTTGCAAATTTTTGGATATGGTTTCAGGAGTAAAAAACAAATGTGTTTTCTCAATATACTGCGACTTGAAGAGCAAATCAATGGCTAATTGAGGGGAGGCAATGAGCATTTTAAACTTAATCTTATCCTCTGGCTTGGCTTTAGGGATAGGGATAAAGTTGATGATTTCGTCTACGTGGCCCACTGCCAACCAATCGGTGAAAATCTCGATGGGGGGTTGTACTTTTTGAGCCTGTAGAAACCCCCTGAGCTGATGGGCCATGTGTCTGGGGGAATTCCCAAAACCATCAGTAGGACTGCCCCCCACAATGATCCGTCCAAAGGGGTAGTGGGGCAATACGGGAGGGCTTACTTCTAGGTTTCCGAATGAATTGAGGCTATTAGGATGGTTGCCTTCTATTTGAAAATGTCCCTGATCTGGTTGCTTTTGGTTTTTTGCAAAGGTATCTAACTTACCATCCCGAGGGCTGTCACACACCACCTTTATTTGATGGGTGACTCCTTGGCAGTACCCAAACTCTATTTCGTCCTGTACCCAACGGTCTCCTCGATTCTCTTCATTTTTGATTTCCTCGAAGTATTCGTCAAGTTCTTTTGGATTTTCTTCCGTTTCTGGCTTGAGTTGTTGATCAATGATGACCTTTAATTCTTTGTTAAATTTTTCGCTCAATTTTTTCGCTACTTCCGTTTTATCTACTTGGCCGAAACTATCTAAATGGCTGACAAATACTTTTTCCATAGGTTGAGTATTGGGCATCATCATCCAGGGAGCTACCCTCAATATCACATGATCTTGGCAGATAGATTGTTTAGTGTCTCGATAACTGTGTTCGGAAAGCTCAATCAGATTGAGGGTAATGGTAATGATTCCCTCAAAAAAATCATTGGGCAAGCTATTGACTCGGATAAAAAAATCTTCTCCCGCTGGAGCCAATGGTCTTGATTCAACAATGACTTCCCCGGATTGCTTGGTATAATTATCGCCTGAGTCAATGGTATGCCTCTGTTCAGGAACCTGTTTTGGTTCATTGGTTTCAGGAGAAATATAGTTCAAGGGAGTATGTCTACTATGGCTACCCAATATGAGTTTTGGCGGCTCGGAGGCAGTGGGTTGAGTATATAACCCAAAATGTAATGCGTTGTTGGCCGTAGTAGTAAGCGCCAGTTTGTAATATCTTTCTGTATTTAATGTATTAGGGTAATTTATACAATACGAAGTAGTCAATTTTACCAATTCAGATTTGCCCTGTTTACTTTCCTGATTTTCTTCATTCTGGCAGAAATCATCTCGGTCATTGTCTAAATCAGCCAATATGATGGCTCCTTTGTGCTTTTCTCCCCATTGCCAATGGTACTTGGCTCGTTTTTCATCCTTGCTGGGATTTACGTAGGCTTGAGGATCAATATTCAAGGTGACCTTATCAACAACAAATACCTCTATTTCATGAGTTTTGCATTGTTTTACTCCTAACTCGTCTTTATAGTGATACCTGAATTGGCAATGGTAATTGGTTGACTTAAAGTTGTTTCTTTTGAGATAAATGGATATTTCTTCGACTCCTGGATGGTCAAATTTCTTTTTTGTAGTTATGGTATCTCGCCTGCCTCCTTTACTATAGTACATTGCCTCGAGCTCTTGGGGTGTAGCTTGGAGTTGTTGGATATCAATAATTTTGTATTGATTCAATTCTGGTAAGTCTAATTTTATGATGATAAATTCGTCCTGACTATTGATGATAATAGGTTGCATAATAATTGGGCTTTAGGTAAATAAACCAATTATCAAATGTTTGGATTGATAATTGGCTTAAACAAAAAATTAGCTGATGTGTTGATTAGGATCTTTCTCATGTTTTCCAGTTTCTGGATTTATTCTACAGCCAGCCAGCCCTACCAAAACCCCTTCTTCAGGGTCTACCCTCCAATTTGTAACCACAGACTTAGTGGCATCATTCACGTCCACAACTTCTCTGATCAATTTTCTTTCACTCTCATTGGTTCGCTCTATGAGCATCTGATCATCATTGATAAAAAAGGGTGCTTTTTCCAAAGTATTGATGCCAAACCGATGGGTGTTGTTCATGTTAGGCCTTCTCAACGCTGAACCCATCGCCCACAAGCACTGCAGGTCTTCTTGGTTGAGGGTATCAGGGATGTTGTTGATTGTAGGGTAGGGGATGCCTTTTTCGGTAAATTGAGGAGGGTAAGGCACTAAGCCTTTAGGGATTTTGATTTTGGCAAGCGAATCTTGTACTCGCTCTTCTGGTTTGAGACTCCGAGCTACCAATCCGAGATAAAATGGGAGACTGTCTAATTTTATCCAATGAGTGAAAATAATTTGATCTTCATATTCCGCGAAAAATACTGGTTCAGTGATGTGAATGGGCTTGTTTTGCTTATCTGTATCCCATCTTTCCAAAAATATTTCTCCCGGTTGGAGATCAAAATGTTTGTGCAGTAAATGAAAACCAAACCGGTTTTCTCTCGACTTGTGTCGGATAAAGTTTTTCAAATCATCGGCACAGTCTTGGTAAACTGCGTCAAACTTAATGTGTCTTCGGAATCGAGCATCGCTGAGGTTGTCCTCTGGATTGAACTGGAAATCTTCATAATGAGGAAAATTGTTGTAAATTGAAGATACATCTACATCTAGTTGCATAAGTTATAAAATTTTGGAGTAAGAATTATTTTTCAACAATTTATTGTATTTACCTGGAATTCTAAGGATTCTGCAAGCTTGCCGATTCTAATTTTACCTG
>CALDJV010001066.1 GCA_937899305.1 uncultured Cytophagaceae bacterium | reverse complement strand
GGCGGCTTTTTTTGCTTCGTTTTTTTAGCTGAAGAAAAAAATGAAGGGCTGTTGACTTACACGAAACAAAATTTGAACCACGCTACTTTACAGATTAGCAATTACTTTCATAATGTAAAACCAGTGAAAAGTCAAGTATAAACAAATATTAAAAAATGTACGGTTTTGAAACCTCAACGTAAGGTAATAAAACATGACTGGTTCCCTCGATTGACTTTCCAGCCAATATAAGCTTTTTAATATGCTTCCAAAATCACTCGCTTTTGTTTTTATAGTCTGATCATTGACACCGCGGCTTTCAAAAGGTTTACTCGAAAAAACAAAGCAGATTAACGGGATAACAGTACCTCAAATTCAAACTTATCTGGATACGGAGAACGGCACTTTAACCAACGAAACTGGGCAGAAGTTAAAAATTTTCTGATGTCCTCGATAAACGCATCATTGGGAGCATTTTGCACTGTCAACTGAGTCAATTCATTCGCACAACTCATTTCAAACTTGATGGTCACCTTGAGGTTTATCCGCGAGCTGTCCAAAGCGGCCTCGTGGCGCGCCAATATCGGTTTGAGCCGTTTAAAAAAGACGTTGGCTTTTCCCCAGTACCTACGATTGAGGGTTTTGAGGAAGAAATATTGTGGTTGATGCAAATAAGGGTAGCGAGGCTTGCGCTTCGCCGGACGATCAACCGTATCAAAGGTCATATCCCCAAATAAGATCGGAGGCATGAGGTATTTATAGAATAGACTTAGAATAATCAATAAGACGAGGATCTTTTTCATACCATTAATTCGTTGAACACCTCCTAAAAGTTTGAGAATCTACCACGAGGGCTCCACCTTGTCGAGGAGATGCTCCATTGATCATGAAGTTGACCTCGATGGTATAAAAATCAAATTCACTCCCGGTCAGTTCAACATTCGCTTCTTGCTTGTTTTGCCGACAAGCATTGAAAGCCCTCAACACTTCGGCATCAATACCATATCCCAGTCCTTTGATAATCAAAATTTTTCCAACTTGGCCATTGGCGTATACCATTACTCCTATTTTCACTATGCCAGTAATGCAATGGTTCAGAGCTTGTATCGGATAGCTGATTTCGTGGTATATGTCATCAGAGAATTTATCGAGTCCCTCCCGCGAATGACTTACGGTGACTCCTTCTGGCAAAACGCCTTGACCCTCTGCTAAGAAATCATCGGGATGACTGCTCCCAAAAAAATCCTCGTGCCCAAACAAACTCATAACAATCAACAGAATTAATACTTTTTTCATGAATTGGTGATACTAAGTTTTAATCACATAAAATTTACAAACTTTTTTTTATAAAATCTTCGTATATTCCATGATATAAACCATTGCACGAAAAAATATGTCTGGAAACGAACTTTCTCGCTACGAATCACAGGATTTGCCTACTTTTTTTTGGCAATTGAACGACGAGGAGCAACAAAAGTACCTTGAGCAAATGACGCGTGATGAGCTAGATGTACGTAAAAAAGCACTAGATAAACTACAACAAAGCAAAATTGCCGAACATGACTTGGCGGTAGTACAAGGCAACATTACAGCGATGGACGCTTCTAAAAAATACTATGAAATCAACCAAAAGGTAGAGACTGGATCAGGTGAGGTTCAAATTAAAGTAAAAGGAGGAGACGCTCGCTTTATTGTCCCCATCATAGGCGCGACTGGTTTGGTGTTGCTCAGTTTTTTATATCTATTGTTGTAAGTTTGATTGTTCCGCCTTCGGCTGATGGCTACATTGTTATATGGTTATATTGTTCCGCTACGCTCATTGTTGCATTGTTAAATGGTTGCGCAAGGCGTCGCAAACTATGGACTATCGACCAATGCTGTTTCCTTAACACTACTCGAGTCCATATGGCGAGTAACGTTTCCCCCAAATGGGGGAATTAAAGGGGGCTTTCGTGGGTTACCACCACATACCTAAATCCTTAAGGAAACAGCATTGGACTATCGACTGTGGACTAAAGAATCTATGGACTAAAAAACTCCCAACTAAAAACGAAAGACATTTGCATAGCAATCCATACTTTTCTATGATTACACCTTCAAGTTGAAGAGCCTATATCAGGGCTCTAAAAACAAGGTATTAGACAAAAATATTAAACAAAAGCTCAAAATATAGTTATTCATGGATGCTACATTGATACCCTATCGTGATGGTGATAAGTGGGGGTTTGCCGACCAACAAGGCAATATTGTGATCCCTTGTACTTTCGAAGATGCCAACCCTTTTAAAGAAGGACTGGCGGCAGTAATGGTAGACGAACTCATCGGATTTATCAACCCCGAAGGAAAGCTGGTAATTCCTGCCGATTACGAAGACGTTTCTGATTTTAGCGAAGGCTTGGCGGCTGTATTGGTAGACGATAAATATGGGTATATCAATTCAAATAACAATATGGTCATTGCCCCCAGCTACGACTTTGCCGGACTTTTCAAGAATGGCTACGCTGAAGTAGAAGTGGAAGAACCTGGAGCAGGGCAATTTTTTGGTATCATCAACCAAAAAGGGAATGATGTCATAGAGTTGAGCGAAAACTTTATCATTGATATCCGAGAAAAGATGGCGTTTGTGGGGATGGATGATCGCTATGAACTGATTTATTTAGAAAACAATACTTCGGTGCCCTTGCCTTACGAAGATTTGGACGTAGGCGCCCAAACCAGTTTGATTGCCGTTGCCAAAGGATATGACAAAACTGGCTTGCCTGCCTATGGCTATGTTGACAAGCAAGGAAAGGTAAAAATTGATTTTAAGTTTGAGGAGGCTTATGGCTTTTTTGAAGACCGCGCCATCATTGCTCAAAACGATTTGTACGGTTTGATAGATCAACAAGGCAATGTAATTGTAACGCCTCAATTTGAAGATACCCACGAATTTGGGGAAGGATTATTGGCAGTAAAAAAAGACGACCAATGGGGCTTTTTGGACAAAGACGGCAAAACCGTGATTGCATTTGAATATGATTATGCAGGCGCTTTTAAAGAAGGTCGCGCGTATGTGCGTAAAGGCGATAAATACGGCTTCATTGATGCACAGGGCAAAGTAGTCATTCCGTTGAAATATGAAGCTGACATGGCTACCTTGGAAGAAGCTGACATTGAGTTTGCCCAATCTTTCGAAAATGGCATCGTGTTGGTAAATGTAGGAGAAAAGGTAGGCTTTATTGACCGTAACGGAAAAGAGTTTTTCAATCGTTAGCACCTCATTTTACTGTTAAACACCCATCTTGTTCACTGGTTAAATTGATTGAGACTCAATCGTCTAACGATTTAACCAGTAAACACCTCAAAATGATTCATTATGAATCGATGGTCAATCCTGAAAACATTCAAACCTCCCAATCAAAAATTTTAAAAAATGGTGGAAATACCACCCCAAAAATTACTACAAGGTGTTGGATTGAATTAGTGGCTTTTGACACGCATTTTTCTCAGTAATTCAGACAAATATGTATGATCAGTTGTATCAATTGTTGCTCGCTTCGGACGACGCAAACTTTGACCTGGCTTGGCTACTCATGAACAATGGCACCCTCAGTAAACGTAAGTTATGCCAGGAGGCCGATCGTTTGTTTCAGGAGGCCACTCCCAAGTCGATAGAGTTGGCCATTGCGATTTCTGAGGTACTGAGCTACAACGGCTTTTTTAGAAACCGCCAAATCTGGAACAACCGATGGCAGATAAGCGATGTGGTACACGACCACGAAGATGAACCCAAATGGCAAACCCGTTACCCTCATTTTATCCAAAAAATGCACCTGCTGTGGATGGTACACCATACCGAACCCGATCCTGCGGGAGAATTTTATTTCTTGATGCAATACTTACTACATCACGAACCGCCCGATTTGGATTTCATTGCTGCCATCGTAGAAGAGTATCGGTGCAGTTTTAGGATATCTAATGATCGCTTTGATTATTACCACGGAAGCGATCGAAGCGAAGCTCGCATTGCCGACGAAGAACAGTACAGCCAAGTTGACAATGACTATGTACAAGCGGTTTTGCGAAAATTATGGAACATACGCCATCAAATTACTCACTTGACCATCAGCGGCTACAAAGTCACCGAGTTTCCTAAAATCATCAACGAATACCCCAATCTAACTTCGCTTACTTTGGACCATACCCGTATCCAGGAATTGGCCCTATCACCTCGCAAACTACAACAACTCACCAAACTCAGCTTACGAGCCACTCCCTGGAAAACCATTCCGGCTGAAGTACTGAAAATGCCTGCTTTAGAAACGCTCAGGTTTCGCAATAATGAAGAAAAACTTACCCAAATTCCGATTGAACTCAATACGTTGAAGCGCTTAAAGGAATTGTTTTTGGGGCAAAACCAGATTGATTTTAACAAAGAACAAGTCAAAGTGTTGGCCACCTTTCCCGTCCTCAAATATTTAAGCTTACATAGCAACAACTTAAGGTTACTACCCTCTAATATCTCCAAATTAGGCTTTTTAGAAACCCTCGATTTAGGCCAGAATTTATTAGACATTTTGCCATCCTATTTTGAGGCTCCTATCACTACCAAACCTTTGCCTAAGCACAAACAATATGTAGAAGTATTGCGTAAAATTTTACCTCGCACCAAGGTAGAAGCTTTTTATTTTATATAGCCGATGATTAACAATAGGGCACCTATTTGGACGTAATGTTTATAGTAACATCTGTTGAATGGCTTGATTGTTACATTGTTCCGCTTCGCTCATTGTTAAATGGTTGCGCGAAGCGTCGCAAAACTGTGGACTATGGACCATTGACTATGGACTAAAGAAAACTACCAACTACTGACTACTAACCCCCAACTAGAGAAACTATGGACTATCGACCGTGGACTGTGGACTAAAGAAAACTACTGACTCCAAACTCCCAACTAGAGAAACTATGGACTATCGACCGTCGACTGTGGACTGTGGACTAAAGAAAACTACTGACTCCAAACTCCCAACTAGAGAAACTATGGACTATCGACTATGGACTAAAGAAACTGTATCTTTGTGAATTATTAAGTGATAAATGATATGAGAATAATTGCAATACTCCTGCTTTTCATCAATAGTTTAGGGCTTGTTGCCCAAACTCCCCAACTCATTCCCTACCTCAAAGGCAAACGTTGGGGGTATGTCAACGTCCAACGCGACATTGTGATCCCTTGCATGTACGATTATGTCTATCCTTTTTCGGATGGGTTGGCTCTGGTAGAACTCAATCGTAAATTTGGCTACATCAATGCTCAAGGCAAAACGGTGGTCCCCCTCCAATACGACAAAGCCCAACCTTTTAGAAACGGACGCGCCAAAGTAGAACGTATTTTTGGTAAACGCACCGATGGACAATTCAAGGTGGGCTACATCGATCAAACTGGGAAAACAATCATTCCGATTCAATATTTGGGGTTGACCAATTTTCAAGACAGTGTGGCCACCATCTGGGATGGCGACCAAAATGGTTATCTGGATTATACCGGAAAGGTATTGGTAAAACCCCAGTACAAATATGCCTCGATCGCCCTCGAACAACGGGCTTGGGTGGCCCCTCAAATGCCTCAGTACGATGTGGTGGCAGGGTGTTTATTGCACCCCAAAGCGGTTTTGATTGATTTACAGGGCCAGCCATTGCTTACCGTCAAAAATGCGGGCTTTGAGTCCTTCTCTGATGGTTTGTGCCTGATCATTGCCAAAACCAATGATTCTACCGTTACTCGGTATTTTATTGACAAACAAGGCAAAAAAGTGCTGGATGTGACCGAATACGACGCAGTACACGGATTTACCGAAGGGCGAGCCCCAGTCATGAAAAATGGCAAAATGGGCTTCATCGACCAATCAGGCAAACTCGTCATTCCTTGCCAGTATGCCATTAATTTTAAGTGGTTTCATCGAGACCACAAACGTCGTTTATTCAACTTCATCAACGGTTACACGGCGGTTATGCTGGCCCCTGACCAAGGTTGGAACGTGATTGATCGCCAAGGTAAAACCATCCTCGACCGCAATTACCAGTTCCTCCAGGTAGTAAGCCCCACCCAAATACTCGCCAAACGCAACAATCGTTGGGGGATCATTTCGCCCCAGGGAGAGGTGATTTTACCCTTGCATTACAACAAGGTACAACCCTTCAAGAATGGTCTGGCCTTGGTGCGTCAGGGCAACAGGTGGTTTTATGTAGATCGTGAGGGGAGTGCGTATTTTGAGGAGTAGTATTATCAGGCATTTCCTTACCCAAAACGCGTAAGCGGGTATTTGTCTCATCAGAGGCCCATATCCTTGAATTAAAAGAGGAAAAAAATGAGGTTCATCTCGTAAAACTTAGATTTTTTCAGTATCTTTCACTGAGAAAATTATTTTTTTATGAAGAAAAGCTTTCAATACCATATTTTGTTCAGATACTTGCCTTTAGGGCCAGGAGACAGCGAAGAAGATGATAGTGGAGGGGGGCTTGACCCTGACTTGGACGATAAATAATTACATTTTAAACACTAAATTTATGATACACCAATTATATAATTACGAACCAAGTGTTAGATCGAGCTATAAGATGCCCGGTAACGAAAATGTTAATACCAGTGCCGAAGATGAATATCTGGGGAACGATAAACCCGTTCCAGATAGACCTGATGACGCATAATTAGAATACAGTAAAACTTGATATTTGAATAATTTCAGGTATTGAGAAAGGTAGCAATGAAGGTAAAACTAATATTCAAAATCTTTCTCTAGCTCAAATATCTGCTTGCTGTAGCCAACTCAATAAAAAATACAAAACTCGAGAGGGTATATTCTTGAAAACCGAAACTGTAGCTCTATAGTACAGCGCTAGTCTTCGGTGGTTCAGACCACCAAACAAGGAGATACTTTATCAAAAAAGCTTTATAAATACTGGTAATCTGACTTCAAGTCTTGAAAAAAATCTTGTTTGTTCGGATAGTGTACCAAACTCTGTTGATAAAACTTAAGCGCATTCTCGGGTTGTGCTTCTAAAAAACTGATATGACCTAAATTCATCAGGGCATATTGATTGTTGAGAATTTGATTGAAATAAGTCTTGGCATTGGCTAACTGTCGATCAAGCAGATAAGTCCAGCCAATGTCCAACAATATTTGTTCATCTTTACGCCTTATTTCCCGAGCTTTTTCATACGCCCCAATGGCACTTTTATAATCCTTTTGGTTGCGATATACAATGCCCAAATTGTACCAGGCATTGGCATATTTGGGCTTTACAACGACTGCTTTTTTCAGAAAATCAATTGCTTTGTCATACTCACCCCTATTTTTGTAAATGAGCCCCAAATCATTCAAAGTCTCGGGTATTTCTGCATCAATGGCCAATACTTTTTGATAAGCCTCAAGCGCATTTTCGTAATTTTTTTCTTTGTAATATATCCATCCTAGATTATGCCAAGCATTGTAATAATCTGGTGTGATGGAAACTGACGCCCGATAAGCTGCTTTTGCTTTTGTATAATCTCCTGTATTTTTGTAGGCCTTCCCTAGCCAATTCCAGGTTTCGTGATTATTGGGTTCAATATCAATTGCATTTCGATAAGAAATAATGGCTTCGGCAAACTTTTCCTGGGTGTATTGAACCCATCCCAGACCTTCGTAAGCTTTGTAATACTGATCATCTATATTCAAGGTATTTTTATAAGCTTGAGTGGCATCATCCGGCTTTCCCATGTCATCGTATAGTACGCCTAAATTATACCAGTAACGCGCCTTCTGGCTTAAATTTGGTTGAATCTCTATGGCTTGGTTGTAAGCATTGAGAGCTTCACTGTATTTTTGCTTTTCGTAATGATATTCAAATGCCAGTAAGAATAAAGCCTCCACATCGTTTGACCTTTGATTGAATGTTTGATCAGGCTCAGGTTGGGGAAGCAAATGCTTTATTCGCCCTACAAAAGACTTCAAACGGCCAGGGTATCGGTGATCTATTTTACCAGAAATGAATTCGCCATTCAGGCCATTATATAATGGCTTCAGATAATCAGGAAATTGCTTATATAACTCATTTAAAAATTCGAATACTTCAAAATAATTTCCCTGATTAATCTGTTCAATTAACTCGTCGTAAGTCATAGGTTCAAAGATTTGCTCGACAATATCCAAATATACAGTTTTAATCCAGAAAATATAACACAAGTATTCGTAAAAACTCAACAAACCTCGTACACCATTTACAACTATCTATTTAACAACACATTACACACTTACCCATCACTTCAACCAACCTAATTGAACAACTAATTTGATCAATATGTCCTACCCTTTGATAAATAAGTCCAATGAATTAGCCCGCTTTTTTTCTTGATTTGTGGCATTGGTAATGGCTCAATATACGACTGTATTTAGAGTTGTTATTTCCCAATTAATCACACTTTAAAAATAAATTAAAATGAAAAAATTCAAGAATCAAAAACTAACTAAAGAACAGCTGAGATACTTAAAAGGCGGAGCTTGCGCAGCAGGTGATTACTCACTTTATTTTGCCGCTGGATTTGGCAGTGCTTGTGCCGTTCCTGGCGATGCTGGAGAGGCTTGCTTCGGTACCGTCGTAGGAGGAAAGTGTCGCATAGCGTAATACGAACTTTCACTGAGCAGGGCGAACCTTGAAAAATTCCTGAGGAGTTCGCTCTTCTCTAAAAACCTCTTTGAAAACCCTTCTCCCCCTTCCTTATTGATCGTATAAGTATCTTGCACTAAATAGGTCTTCACTTTTATTTTCCCATCTTTCTCGTTTGGAGTCGCTTTTTTTATGCAAAATGGAACCAGGAACCAATACCTTAGCGCCTTTGCAACCTCCTCAGATTATCTTTAGCCCACTCATAATTGGGGTTGATCTCGAGCCCTCGCTGGTAGGCCCAAATGGCATCAGGTATATTCCTTTGCATTTGGTAGGTCCAACCCAAGCCAAAAAACGCCATGTCGTCGTTGGGGTTGATCTCGATGGCTTTCTGGAAAGCTTGAATGGCCTCTCGGGCAAAACGCAAACCATTGTAAGCCCGGCCCAAATCTACCCAAGCCGTAGACAACCGTCGGTCAATGGCCAACGCCTTTTGGCAAGCCTCTAGCGCTTGCTCGTACTTTCCTACGTCTACATACGTTTTACCCAGGCCATTCCAGGCCCGGGCAAAACCCGGATTGATTTGGGTTGCTTTTTTATGAAATCGAATGGCATCTTGGGTATGCTCCAAGGCGTCTTCTACCCTACCCAAGGTAAACCACGCTTCGTAAGCCGCTGGATTGATTTTGACAGTTTGCTGATAAGCTTTGGAAGCTTCTTGGAGGGCTCGGGTGGCTTCATAGGCATTTCCCAGCTTGTTCCAGGCCTCCTCGCTATTGGGTTGGGCTTTGGTCGCTTTTTGAAACGCTTGAATGGCCTCCGAGTATTGTTGGACTTCCAGATATCCGTTTCCCTCTGCCATCCATTGGTCATACCCTGCCTCAGAGTGATCTGGTGCTGAGTGAGGCACCTCTTGGGGCGGTGATTTGTCACTGGAGGACGCTTGCGGGGGAGCAGGTATGCTTGGGTCCAAAACCCATTGGATGCTGTTCACAAAAATTTTCAGGCGGTCAATAAAGTGAATGTCATTTTGATACACCCCGGTCATGTATTCTTTTCTCAGGTTGTGAAACACGGGTTTGTCGTCATCGAGTAGTTTTGGGTAAAGGCCATTCAAAAACTCAAATACCTCGAAGTAGTTCCCTTGATTGATTTCTTCTTTTAGCTCGTCGTAAGTCATCGTTGCCGTCATTGGTTCGCAGTGCGTCTAATATACATTTTTTTGTTATCTCTAAGGCCCAAGGGTCTAAGGTAAATCAACGACAAAACGCTATTACGGCTTTACATTAATTGGTAAAAAGACACTGGCTAATTCTTCAATATCCTATTGAGGTTATTTTTAGCTATTTCATCATTAGGGTCAATATCTAGCGCTTTTTGGTAAGCTTCAATAGCCAACTCATTTTTGCCTAAACTTTTATACACAACTCCTAAGTTATTCCAAGCATGTGAATAATCAGGCTTGATCGCAATCGCTTTTTGGTAAGCTTCCCTGGCCAACTCTTTTTTACCTAAGTCATTATACAGAATTCCTAAATTATGCCAAGCAGATGAATAATCAGGATTGATCGCAATCGCTTTTTGGTAAGCTTCCATAGCCAACTCGTTTTTGCCTAAGTTTTTATACACAATTCCCAAGTTATTCCAAGCAGATGAATAATCAGGCTTGATCGCAATCGCTTTTTGGTAAGCTTCTATAGCTAACTCTTTTTTACCTAGATCATCATAACTATTTCCCAAGTTATTCCAAGCAAATGAATAATCAGGGTTGATCGCAATCACTTTTTGGTAAGCTTCAACAGCCAACTCTTTTTTACCTAATTCATTATATACAAATCCCAAATTATTCCAAGCATCAGCATAATCAGGTTTGATCGCAATCGCTTTTTGAAAAAGGTGAATGGCTTTTTGGTGGTGCCCTAAATCAGATTCTAATAAACCTAACCTAGGTTATACCATATATGAGATGCTTCAGGATTCACTTCCAATGCTTGGTGGTAAGCCTCGGAAGCTTTTTCATAATTTTTTAGTTTCTTGTAGGTAATCGCCAAACAATTCCAGGCATCATCACTATCAGGTTTTACATCAATGGCTTTGGTATAGGCCTCCACCGCTTTCTCGTACTGTTGTACCTCTTGATAGGAATTGCCCAACTTCATCCATTTTTCATAACCTCCTTTATTGGGCGTGTTTGAGGGAGTGGTAGCATTGTTTGCCTTCAAGAATTGCTTCACCCCGCTCGCAAACATCTTCAGGCGATTCATAAAATGAATGTCGTTTTGATACACCCCAGTCATGTATTCTTTTCTAAGACTGTGAAACACCGTTTTATCATCATCAGGAAAATCCTCATAAAAATCACTCAAAAACTCAAATACCTCGAAGTAGTTCCCCTGATTGATTTCTTCTTTTAGCTCGTTGTAAGTCATCGTTGCACAGATTTAAGCGTTGTTTTCCAAATATATTGGTTTTTACGCATTTTTTGTCATTCCGATAATGAGGACAACACAAACCCAAGATAAAAACAAAAAGACAGGCAGATCGCCTGTCTTTTAAAAGTATTTTCAGTAAGCTATCATAAATGGTCATTCCTTTATCAGGATAAGAAACCACCTACTCAGCTAAAAAGCCAGTCAACGAATATACTCCAACAATGCCCAGTCGTTTTGAGCCAGTTTCAGGGTGTCTTCCAACAAGGCCCAGTGATGCTCTAGGGTCTCGCTGGCGGTCTCTTGATTGGCTTCTTTGAAGTTTTCTAGAGTTTCTTGGCTGAGTGCCACCAGGTTTTCAAGGCGGCGCTGTATGCTATAGTGTAGGTTTTGGGTAAGGGCAGGCAAGCGATCTCGCTTGCTCAAATCCAAAGACGTAGTTGGTTTATCCAACGCGAAGGTGTTACTTTGCATCATTCATATTTTTAGATGTGAATAAAAGCCAGTGGGGGTTGTTTGGACACGAACCCATTGGCTACTTTTTCACCCGAAAAAGCAAAGCAAATATAATAAGAAATATTCTGTAGCCCTAAATTTAAGGGCTAAAGTTGTTGACATTTATATCCGTATTTTTTCAAGACAGGTTCTAGTGTATCAATGATGTTTTGAGAAAGTACCCGTTCGCCTCTGATTACTTTCCCTAAATAGCTTGCCGAAAAGCCAGCTTCTTTATTAATTCCATTCACGCTCAAAGCGGGGCGTTCTTCAAAAAATTGTTTGAGTTCTTCTAAAGTCATTTGGTCGTTGCAGACCTGACCGATCTATAGTGGGTAGTTAGCTCACTTCTAATAATGGTTTTGCAACCTAAAGTCCCCAAAAACAAGGCGCTTGTCAAAAAATGAGACGTCCTTTGTCCTTCCAAATGCATATGAGGATGAAGTGGGCATAAACGAAATTACGTGAACTCCTACTGCATCCTCACCAAGGTTACCGATGACGTGTTTGTATAAGACGTTGATTACTAGTTTATTATAAAATACTGAATGTAGGTACTCGGTCATGTTGAGCTTGCCGAAACATCTGGTAGACGAACCAGATCCCTCAACTGCGTTCGGGATGACCGTATCCCACGAAGTAAATCGTCATCACCATTGATGTGTTTTGGGCACCAAAAAACCGAAACTACAGCTTTGCTGTGTTGAGCTCAACGAAGTTAATTAGGTCTCAGAAGGACAGCTCACCACCCCAATTCATCGGGGGTAGGTTATTGAACCACTAAAAACACTACAAAACCGGTCAGATCTTGTAAAATTGATGAATGGCAAATTTAACGAAAATTGGGGAGTTTGGGTAGCCTGGCCCCGTCATTTGGTCTTATCGAGGAGCGCTGACCACTAAAGCTGCATCTGAAGCAATCAATTTACAGGTAATTACCAGGTCGATGTTGATACGATGGTTTGGCATCCTTTTGATCGGCTGAATAAGCCTGGGCCTCTATTTTTCCATTTTTATCTTTGGGTTTGCGTCGCACGATTATAATCGTGACTACAATGCCTATGAACAACAAGGCTAACATCACATAGGCGGCCAAGCGGTGTTCTGCTACGTCTTCTTGGCTGAGTGCCATCCCCCAGTTAGAAATGAAGGCAAACAAAAGGGTATATGAGATTTTCAGTAAATTGCGCATGATCATTTATTCGATTGTTGATGATTACAATACGAATATTTGAAAAGAAAGGGTACAAGAGCGATGTCTGTCTCAGTAAGTACCCTACATGTATCTATGAGTTCGGCTAGATTACTCATCAAACGCCCAAAATGAATCATCCCTGCCAATGCAGTGAGCCCTTCTTCACCTATTGCATCATTTATCTCATCGGGTAAATGCACAAAAGCCAGTTGGTTCCACACATTTTCGGGTCCTGACCCTACCAAGCTTTTCACTACACCATTGTTGTTTCTGAGCCAATCGGCAATATCTCCTGACCAAACCGAGGTTACAATTTTATTATTTTGCAATAAGTTTTTAATTGCCTGCTTATTGGCAACATCTTTCACATCTATGCTACCTGTGGTATCGGAAGGAACCAATTCACTATTTCTGCCTTGAAAAGTAAATTGGGTACCATAATGAACCCATTGCCAGTTTTGGCCACCGTCGCTTGATCTAGCGTGGTAAACACTCAAAGATGCCGGGAAATATTCGGTAGCTTGGTCCCGTGTAGTAGCTATGTTATGTGGTCTTGGTAAAAATGAAACATCCACCCCATAATAAAACTCCCTATTTGCCCCACTATTAGCCCAAAGATCATCTGTCTTGAGATCTGATTCGTGGTCATTCTCGTATCTTTGATTATCAGATTGGGATGCTGGAACAAGATTACTGGCAGTACCAGCACCACCTACATTGTCATTCACCAAGTGAAAACGAATCCAATAGTGGGTTTCTCCCAAATAACGAATGTAGTTATATCCAGCTGGATCTTGGCCAGGAGCCGCTCCCGTAAGAGAACCATCTGAGCGTATTTCTGATTGTTTGCGTCCGCCAGCGTTACCATAGTTTTTTTGATTTAAACCAATCGCCTTGGGGTCTCCAAAAAGTTGTATCGGACTATCATTCACAAAAGAATCAGGGGTACCCAGGTTGGATCTGGCGATATTGGCAGGGTCAGTTTTCCGCTGCAAAGGCTCATTCGCCATTTTATCTACCACTTGTTCGCGGGTGGTATCCACCTTTTGCCCATTTACTTCCTGATCTCCTTTGGGCACCCCATTTTTTGCATTGTCTATATAGTGCCCTACCTCGTGTTTCATGTGATGCTCCGTATCTTTTCCAGGAGCAAAATCAATTTTATTGCCTTGAATGGTCGCTTCGGCATTTACTTGCTCAGGGAAAGACGAGTTGTGAGTAGCCTGCAGGGGTGAAGTGTCTACTCCGTGTTGTTCACCCATCGCAGCCGCAATTTGCTGAAATCGGGCATTGCCCTTGGGTTTCGACAAAGCCCCAGTTCGTTGCAAGGGTCGTTGTTTTGCCTGAATGGGGCCTTTCTTTTTTTCCTTGGTTTGCTTGGCAGGCTTTTGATTTGTTTTTCGTTGAATCGCCCCCATAGTTTGTTGGGGAGTGGATGTTTTGGGGCGCATTTGACTTTGTTGAACAGCGGCAGTTGAGTTCACTGCATTTTGGTAACTGAGTTGGATCTTTTGGGGCATCACTACGTATTTGGATTGAAAAACGAACAATGCCTTAATTTCCTAACTAAATCATTACTCCGCAAATTATGACCGTAGACAAAGCGTAGACAGTAGAAAAATAAAA
>CALDJV010001065.1 GCA_937899305.1 uncultured Cytophagaceae bacterium | reverse complement strand
TTTCAGTCCGAGCGCAAAACCCCTGTACTTTCAGTGCAGGGTGGTTTAGTGAAAAAAGGGGGACTTTTAGCCATTGGGAGTGACTTTCCAGTAGAACACATCAATCCAATGTATGGTTTTCACGCCGGGGTAGCCCGACAAGATGCCAAAAATTATCCTAAAGGAGGTTTTCAGATGGAAAATGCCATCAGTCGAGAAGAAGCCCTCAAGGGTATGACGATCTGGGCTGCTTTTAGCAGTTTTGAAGAAAACGAAAAGGGGAGTATTGAGGTAGGCAAAATGGCCGATTTTGTAGTTACGGCAAAAGACCTGATGACTGCCCCCAAAATCGAATTACGGAACCTCAAAGTGACCCATACTTTCGTAGCGGGTGAAAAAGTTTTTGAGTTGCAGGAAAATCAAAAACTAAGTGAAAAATTGGAATTGAAAGGTGAGAGAAGGCTCAAAGCAAAGTTTAAGAAGCAATACTTGAAAAGGTTTTTGGCAAGTAGAAAAAGAAAAAATAAGAGTAAAACTGCGCTCAAAACCCAATAGTAAGAGGGGCTAAAAAAATCCGTAGGTGGGGAATATTATTGTTCCGCCTACGGCTCATTGTTGCATTGTTAAATGGTGCGCGAGGCGATGATTTTTTTCTAGTTCCTTCGGCTCCGCTCAGGACTAAAGGTTTTCGCAAATATGATAACAATTGAACTACGCCTTGGCAAGTTCAGCTAATTGTACCGCTTGCGCTACTATGGACTATGGACCATTGACTATCGACTAAATAAAACTACCAACTCCTAACTACGGACTATCAACTAAACAAAACGAAACTTTATTTTTTACGAATTACTTATTTGTTAACTTTGTTAAAATTTTTATCAACAACTTAAATAAGTAAAACAGAGGAAGCTTTCATAGAAGGCATCAATCCTCACTCAAAACAATGGACAGACCTGTAAGAGTAAGATTTGCTCCGAGTCCTACTGGACCCTTGCACATTGGTGGTGTACGCACTGCATTGTACAATTATCTGTTTGCCCGCGAAAAGGGCGGTAAGTTTATTCTCCGTATAGAAGACACCGACCGGGAACGGTACGTGGCTGGAGCTGAAAAATACATCATGGAAAGCCTGGAATGGTTAGGCATTGCTCCTGATGAATCGCCAGAACACGGAGGAGAGTATGGCCCTTATCGTCAGTCGGAACGCAAAGCAATGTACCGCCAATATGCCGAACAACTCATTGAGTCAGGTCATGCATACTATGCTTTTGATACTCCCGAAGAACTTGCCGAGATGCGAGAAAGGTTGAAAGAAGCCAAGTCTAAAAATTTGTCTTACAACGCCATTACCCGTAAGCAAATGAAAAACTCTTTTACGCTTTCTGAGGAAGAGGTCAAAGAACGGATTGCCTCGGGCGAACCCTATGTCATTCGAGTGAAAATTCCTCACCGGGAAGAAGTACGCTACAAAGACATCATTCGTGGGGCTCAAATGGTACATGGATCTACCTTAGATGATAAGGTGATTATGAAAGCGGATGGTATGCCCACTTATCATTTGGCAAATGTGGTAGATGACTATCTCATGAAAATTAGCCATGTGATTAGAGGCGAAGAGTGGTTACCCTCTCTGGCGCTGCACGTACTGTTGTATCAGTTTTTGGGTTGGCAAAACGAAATGCCCGAGTTTGCTCATTTGCCACTATTGCTGAACCCTCCTGGCAAAGAAGGGAAACTGAAAAAGAGGCAGGCAGATAAATTGGGAGTTCCGGTATTTTCATTGCCTTGGCAGGACCCCAACACAGGTGAGCAGTTTTTGAATTTCAAAGAACTAGGGTTTTTGAAAGATGCTTTGATTAACTTTTTGGCATTGATGGGCTGGAATCCAGGGACCAACCAAGAGATATTTGACTTGGCTCAACTGGAAAAAGATTTTGATCTGGATAAAGTGAACAAAGCAGGTATTCAATATGACTACAATAAAGCGCGCTGGTTCAATGAAGAATACATCAAAACCAACCAGGTAAAAGAACTGGTTCCTCATTTGATGGCCGTGCTCAAAGCCAACGGAATAGACACCGATAAGATTGACCAACAACAGGCGGAGCAGATTGTACTGTTGTTTCAAAACCGGGTGACTTTGCTTCCAGATTTTTGGGATAAACCAGAAGGTGGTGCCAATGGTACCCCCGAGGCAGACCCAAAGCGTTTGGCTCAGGCCAAGGTATTGTTTCATATGCCGGCCGAATATGATGAGAAAACGGTACGTAAAAAGTGGACTGGTGAAGCAGCTGATTTGGTAGAGGCTTACAAAAAAGACCTGAGTCAATTAGAAAATTGGGTGGCTGATGATATCAAAACAACACTCGATGCTTTACTGGCTTCTAAAGGAGTAGGCTTGGGTAAAGTGATGCCTGCGGTACGAGTGGCCATTACTGGAGCAGGCAAAGGCCCTGATTTAATGGCAGTAATGGAAATTATTGGAAAAGAGGAAACCATCAAAAGGCTGGAAAAGGCCTTGGTCAGTCTTGAACAAAAAGTAAGTTAATCATATATGATCCAGCGTTGGGTACAAAAATGAGTACCCAACGACTGGTTTTTAAACCAACAATAACGATGAGCAACGAAAAAAAACGTAAAAAAGCCAAAGTAAACCCTGAATTAGATGGGTTGAATGTTGAGATTGATACTTTTGGAGAAATCAAATTCAACTACAACATCGATAAAATCAATGCATTTTTAGATGAGAATGTAGAGGATAAAAAGCTACGTAATAAGCCATCTAAAGAGGACAAGCCTGAGGATGCATCAGACGACTAACCTTCATTGTTTAGTGAAGCTATAAATTGTTCCGCCTTTAGGTCATTGTTGTATTTTTCTATTGCTGCATTGTTCCGCTTCGCTCATTGTTAAATGGTTGCGCGAAGCAATGATTCATTGCTAGTTCCTTCGGCTTCGCTCAGGACTAAAGGTTTTCGCAAATATGATAACAATTGAACTAAGCCTTGGCGAGCTCAGCGAAGCTAATTATATAGCATCGCGCTACTGTGGACTATGGACCGTCGACTGTGGACTAAAGAAAACTCCTAACTACCAACTAAAGAAAAACTGTGGACCATCGACCGTGGACTATGGACTAAAAACTAAACAAAACTACCAACTACTGACTACGAACTAATCTAAAATGAAATCGCACTCGGTACAATACAAAATTATTGGTGACTTTACTCAAATTCTGGAGGTCAATCTAGAGCCTCAAAAAACCATCATTACCGATGCGGCCTTTTTGTTGTACATTGACGAGGAGGTACATTTTGAGCAACGAAATACTGACGGAGCTGATGAAGTTGAAGAAGAAATAGAAGAAGAGGAAGAGCAAGGGTTAGACGAAGAAGGGGAGGGAGGTTTGGATGAAGACAACCTAGGTGAGGATGACCTAAGTGAAGATAACCTGGAAAATGAATTTGACCAAATGCCCCCTGGAATGGGAATGGAACCTGATTTAGATGGATTAGATGACAGCATCATGGGCGATTTGGACGACGACGAAGCATTCAATGATGAGTTTGAGTCCGAAGAAGAGATTGACCCCAGTAAGGGAAATTTGTTGGGGAAGCTCTGGACCGCAACCCGTAAAAAGGTCCAATCTATCAAGGTGGGCCGAGGAAGCGATGACAAAGATGAGGATGAATCTCTACCCGAGGGATTTGATCCCACAAGTATTGGTGGTGATATGGAAGCATTTGATTCAGACGAACCAGAACCACCTGGCTTGAATGAAGAAGGCCCCATGTTTTCTCCTGAAGAGGAGGAAGAAGAAGAGGAACCGGCCCCTCAACGTGTTTTTACTCATTTGAGCAACGAAAGCGATTTTATTAGAACCGTTGCCCTCGCACCTACCCAACCTTGCCATGTATTGGATATCAATCTGGGTGAACTGGAAGACCAAGCCATTCATATTTGCAAAGGAAGCTTCATTGCGGCGGCAAAAGGAACTGAAGTAGTTACTTTTGCGGAAACAGATGTGTTACTCAACCCTCAAGACGAAGATGGGTTGGTAATTGAGCGTCTTGCCGGAGATGGAATGGCTTTTATCAAAGCCAAAGGCGATGTAATAGAGCGCATTTTAGAGGACGATGCCATTCGAGTAAATTTGGCTTCAGTGGTAGCCTATGAACCTTCCATCGAATTGGATATGCAAAGTATCCTTAGTTTGGACAGCCTCAATGTAGAAAAACCGGTGATCATGGCCGTATTTAGTGGTTCGGGTATGTTATGGTTACAGTCCAATCAAATGCCTCCTCAAATCATTCAAAACATTACCCAAGTGTCAGAAGCTACCCACGAATCAGCTCCTCCAAGTATGCCTCCTGCCATGCCTCCCCTTGATTTGGACGATGACTCGGATGAGTCGCCCGAGTTGGATTTGCCTGGAATGGGAGGTGAAATACCTTTGATGGATTTGGATTTATCGGATGACGAGGAGCCTTTTGGAGAGGATGGACCTCCTGATACCCTACCAGGAAAAGCCAAAGGAGACGATGATGAGATGGATGATATTCTTCCGCCCGAGCTTCGGGAGTTGACCAAAGGGGATGATGATTAGGACATAATAAATATTTATTTAATTTTGCACGATATTTAAAACGACTCAAGAGTTAATAGAGCAATAATATTATGATACAACGTATCCAAAGTGTGTTTTTGTTTATTGTAGGGGTGTGTATGATTTGTACCTTCTTTTTTCCAGTATTGAAAAAGAGCAATAACCAAGGCTCGATAGAGCTTACCTACATTGAGATGACCTACACTGCCAAAGATAAAGCAAGTAGTCCTAAAAAAACGAAGACCTTTTACATGGGAATTTTAGCCGCATTGGCTGCCGTCATTTCCTTGTTTTCGGTGTCTAAATTCAAAAATCGTTTACTTCAAATGAAACTCGGTTTGTTGAACTCATTGGTAATGTGTGGTATTTTGGGGTGTACCATGTATTTCATCAGTCAAGGGGAAAAAATGATTGGGACCAACCTGGGGTATAAAAACTTCACGGTAGGCTTTTACTTACCTATTGTCGGTTTAATTAGTAATATTTTGGCCAACCGTTTTATTCGCAAAGATGAGAAGCTGGTACGAGAATCAGATCGTATGCGATAGTACCAACCATTGTCCTTCATTTGCTCATAAAGAGCTGAAAAAGCGAGTAATGCCCGATGACATTACTCGCTTTTTTTGTGATATACTTTTACTCACGTTACCTTGTTCATTTGAAACCATAAAATAATGGATCACAGTAAGTTTTTACAACTACTCTACTCGCCTGATGAAGCCAATATTGGAGTGGCCTTAGAAATGGCAAAAGGGTTGCCCGCATTTGAGCCATACATTACCACCTACTTGACCTTGGCCCAGTGCTTTCTTCGCAAAAATTTAAAGAAGGTCAACGCCAAACATATTGCCCAGTTAAATCAAGAAGCACTCCATTTGGTGAATAAAAAGATAACCAGCTTACCTCCTCAGCTTGATTTATTGAAAAACTTACGGATTTTAGATTTAAAGGGAAATCAGCTGGCCTCATTTCCAGGCAACACAACTGGCTTAGAAAATTTAGTAGAGCTACATTTGGGGGAAAACCAGTTGAGAGTATTGACCAAAACCATAAGTCAGCTAGAAAACCTAGAGTACATATATCTGCACAATAACCAACTCAGTGATTTGCCTCAGGAAATAGGACAGCTGAAAAGCCTTCGGAGATTAAATCTATTTGAAAATCGGTTAAAGGACATACCCAAGGAGATACAGCATTTGCAAAATCTCGAAGCACTTGATTTACGCAATAATCATTTTACCACACTACCTCCCGAAGTAGGCCAACTGAAGATCAAAGATTTAAATCTGGAAAATAACCAAATCAAGGACTTACCTAAAGAGTTGAATGCATTAGAAAAACTAACCAATCTGTTTTTACAAAAAAATCATTTAAAGGAAGTACCACCTTGCATTTGTGAGTTGCCACAACTCGAGTACCTGGATATGAGTGAAAATCAACTGACAGCACTTCCGAATGAATTGGTCCAGCTATCGACTCTAAAACGACTATACTTGCATAATAATCGACTGACTTCTTTGTCTCTAAACCTGGAACATTTGACCCAATTGGAGTGGCTGGATCTACGAAAGAATCCATTGTCTCGCCAAGAAAAGGCCCGAGTCAAGGCAGCGTTGCCCAATTGTACGGTTCTTTAGTTAGGAACAAGGTCTTATTTTGTAAAGTTGGATATTAGTCATTTTAGAGATTTATTTGTTACTTAGGTCTTTGAGAAATCCTAAAACAACCTCCAATTATATAAAATGCCTTGGAGTAAAGGTTGAACAAAGCCCTACCCAAGCAAGACCCTACTACAAACAAAGCATGATGGCCAACAACACCCCAAAGCATCCAAATAAAAATCAGTCCAAAACCGATAGTAAAAAATATGCCCAGTACGTTTTGTACATGCTCACTGGGGTATACGTTTTCAATTTCATCGATCGGCAAATTTTGATCGTGATTCAAGAACCTATCAAAAAGGACCTGAACCTGAGCGATGGACAACTGGGATTATTGACTGGATTTGCTTTTGCTATTTTTTATGTAACGTTGGGGTTACCCATTGCCCGTTTGGCTGATAAAACCAATCGAAAAAACATCATTTCTGCTTCTTTGGTATTATGGAGTGCGATGACGACCCTATCAGGATTGGTGGTCAATTATTGGCAGTTGTTGTTGGCTCGAATTGGGGTAGGTATTGGCGAAGCAGGGGGGAGTCCACCTGCTCATTCCATCATTTCCGATTACTTTCCTTCTGAGCGTAGGGCCACTGCCTTGTCAATTTATTCTTCTGGGATTTACATTGGGGTCATGGTAGGTTTTTTAGGAGGAGGCATCATCTCTCAAAAATTTGGTTGGCGAGTTGCCCTATTGGCCATGGGTATTCCAGGCATTTTATATGCTTTTTTGGTGTACTTTTTTGTGCGAGAGCCAGTGAGAGGGATGGGCGAAAAAATTGATGTAGCTCAAAGCAGCGGGGGCTTCCAACAAAACCTAAAAAAATTATTGACGCCTACCTTCATTTTGGTGGCTTTGGGTTCAGGGTCCCACGCCTTTTTAACCTATAGTTTGTTGAGTTGGGCGCCCCCTTTGCTTGCCCGTATTCACGAGTGGTCTACCTTGCAAATTGGTTTGGTGCTGGCGGTGACCAATGGCATTGGTGGCATCATTGGGAACATTGTAGGAGGCAGGCTCACCGATCATTGGGGGCAAAAAGACAAAGCTTGGTACCTTCGTATCCCTTTGATTGCCGGTTTGTTGAGTATGTTTCCGGTGGCGGCCATTATTTTTGGTAGTGGAACCTACTTACTAATCACGGCAATTTTGTTGGCTGTTTTCCTTACTTCGGTATATTTAGGGCCTGCTTTAGGAGTACTATTCAGTTTGGTGCGCCCCGATATGCGTTCGTTTACCTCAGCTATTTATTTTTTTATTCTCAATACAATTGGCTTAGGGCTAGGACCTACTGTGGTAGGCTTTTTCAGCGATTACCTGGCTCCTTCGCGAGGCAATGAGTCCATTCGTTATGCTTTGACCGTCGTTTTTATAATGGAAATCATGTCCATCATTTTATTTTACTTTGCGTCCAAGCACTATCCCAAAGATTTGGCAAGGCATGAGGCAGATGTAGCAAAGGGAGAATGAGAAAATAATCTTCTCTAATTTGCAAACTGAACGAGTCCGATGGTAATTGGTCAGTAGACGAGGGAGTATGGTAGATTATTACCAACTTTTAACTACTGACTACAGGTTATGACTTCAAAAAGCTTCGTAACTCGGCAATTTCTCCAAACGAAAACTTACTTTCCAACCAATCCTGTTCAAGGAGCCATTGTACGTAAGCCAAATCGTTTTTGAGCAATTCGAAAGGTTGGTTTTTATATTTGCCAAAAGTCATTTTACGGGCATCGTTGAGGATCGATACCTGAAACTTTTGCAAAAATTGGTCAATGGTTTTGTACACATTGCCATGTTCATCGCTCATCACCTTTTCACCTCGTTTTTTTCGGTAAGTTTTGGTAGTATATCCCAGATACATTTTTACTTGATTGGCCTGTAAAAACAAATAGGTTTTTTGGGTAATGCATTGCAAAGGGTTAGGGCATAGGGTGACTCCCTTCAAATAAGGCAACTGTTCCAGGTTCTCAATCAGTTTGATTTTATTTTTGCCTAAATTGATAAATTCAAGCCCCCGTAAGAACTCCATATTTTCAATCTTGGTGATACAATTGCCATTCAAGTACAGATATCGAAGTTTACCCAGGTAGTGTAAGTTGTCGATGTCCTTGATCTGGTTATTGCTTAAATCCAGTATCTGTAGGTTGCGTAACCTTTCTAGCCCCTCGATTTTGGTGATGCGATTGTTGGCCAGTTTGAGGGTTTTTATCTCCTCAGACTCAATGTTGGTGCTCAGGCGAGTAATGCGACGATCATCCAACGCGATTTCTTTCAATTCGCCAATGGGAGTATGTGGATAGTTTTTGCGGAAAGCTTCCAAAAACGAGGTTTCACTGAAATCTTCTTGTGGCAAGAGTTGCTGCAGGGCCAACTGAAACTTAGGGTTCACTTTTTCAGCCAACCAAGGTTGGTTGAGCAGCCAACGAACGTAGGGAAGGTCGGTTTTGAGTTGTTGTATGGTTTGCCCTTTATATTTTCCGAAAGGCATGGTAAGGTATTGACTCATATAGTATTAGTATCTAGCGATAAGTGTGTTCAGTTGTAAAGCAGCGTGAGTGAATATTCGTGTTGAAATGTATGGCAAGTTACACCTTTTTGCTCATTATTCCTTATAAAAAACGACGTTTGTTACAAGTTGTTATAATTTATTCTAATTTATGCTTTACGCCCAGTTATGTCACCTGCTTCAGACATGAGCGAAAATGAGGTAGTAGTTAATTGTTAGAAATTCAAAAACTAACTTCTAAAAACTTGGAAAGGGTGTTTATGATAATCTTATTATCTTTGCTAACTTATTTGATAAACAAGTGTTTTAAAAAAAGTTAAATGGCTAAATTGTTCAACCTAGCCTTGGCGAGCTCAGCAAAGCTAATTGTTCCGCCTTCAACTGGTGGTTAGGTTAAATGGTTAACGCTTCGCTTATGGTTCTATGGCTAGTTCCTTCGGCTTCGCTCAGGACTTCGGGTTGCGCGAAGCGTCCACTTTTCACTTTACGTTTTTCATTTTTCATTCAATTAGTGGACTATCGACTAAATAAAACTACCAACTACTGACTACGAGCTACCAACTAAATAAAACAACCAATTTAAAGTAGACATCACCAATGAATAAAAAAAAATTACTACTTACCTTAGGCTTACTGGGAGCCCTTCTTGGTGTTTTTTCTGGAGTAACCGCCCAAGTAACCTATCCCGTGAATGGCGTAACCGATAGTCGGGAAGGCTACTATGCTTTTACCAACGCGACCATTTATACCGATTATCAAACCAAGCTGGAAAACGCTACTTTGATTATTCGTAATGGGAAGGTAACTGCAGTAGGCAAAGGACTCAAAGTGCCTAAAGGGGCCACCAAGATCGATCTCAAAGGGAATTTTATTTACCCTTCTATGATTGACTTGAACACCTCTTACGCCATGCCAAAGCGCAAGCAAATTAGGGGTTTTAGCTTTACCAACTTTATTTCCAGTGTAGACCAAATGGTTTCTCGCAAAAAAGGCTCATACAACTGGAACCAGGCCGTACAGCCCGAAATGAATGCCGGGAAGATATTCACCGTAGATAACAAAGTGGCGGGGCAGTGGCGTAAAATGGGTTTTGGAGCAGTATTGACTCACAAAAAAGACGGCGTCATGCGAGGTACCGGAGCCTTGGTTACTGTGGGTAATGATCGCGACAACAAAGTCATCTTAAAGGGACAAGCCTCCACCCATTATTCTTTTAGCAAAGGATCTTCGCCCCAGCCTTACCCTAGCTCTATGATGGGGACGGTAGCCTTGCTTCGTCAAACGTTTATAGATGCAGATTGGTACGCTAAAGGAGGGAAAAAGCTAGAAAAGAACCTTTCTTTGGAAGCTCACAACAGCACCAAAAATTTGCCCTCCATTTTTGAAGCTCGCAACTGGCAAGACGCCCTCATTATTGGCAAAGTAGGCAAAGAGTTTGGTAAAAATTTCATTGTTCGAGGAAGTGGCGATGAATACCAACGTATCAATGAGGTCAAAGGTACGGGAGCAAGGTTTATTTTGCCGATCAAATTTCCAAAGGCCTACAAAGTAGACGATCCACTCGATGCCGAAATGGTTTCATTGGCCCAAATGAAGCATTGGGAGTTGGCCCCTACCAATCCGGCGGTTTTAGAAAAAGCCGGGATCAACTTTGCTTTGACAGCGGATGGCAACCGTGCCTTTTGGAAAAACTTGAGAGCCGCAGTTAAGAATGGGTTGAGTGAAAAAATGGCTCTCAAAGCCCTGACTTACAACCCAGCGCAAATGATGCAATTGCAAAATGAATTGGGGAGCTTGAAAAAAGGAATGATTGCCAACTTTATCATCACTTCGGGCAACTTGTTCAAGGGGAAAAACAGCATTTATGAAAACTGGGTGCAAGGCAAGCGCTATGTGATCAAAGATATGCCCAAGCACGATCTACGAGGAGTATACACCCTTACCTTGGCGGGTGCCAATGGCTACAAATTATATGTAAGCGGGAAACCAGGAAAACCAAAGTTTGAAATTGAGATACCAAATGATTCCAATCGAGTAAAGGTAAAAGGAAAAACCTCGGGCGATATGGTTAGCTTGATGTTCAATTTGGATAAAAAGAATAAAAAGGCCCTCAATACGCGTTTGGCGGGTTGGTTGAACGATAAAAAAATGAGTGGCACCGGAGAGAATGCTCAAGGAGAAACCATTGCTTGGTCGGCCAAGTATGAAGGTAAATTGCCGTCTCCTACTTCTTCAAAAAAGGGCAAGAAAAAAGCAGATAAGAAAAAAACAAAGCCTACCTCTAAAAAGGCAGAAAAAGGAAACATCATTTATCCTTTTGTAGCTTTTGGAAACACCCAAAAACCCAAAAGCGAGAATATGCTGATCAAAAATGCCACCGTATGGACCAATGAAAAAGATGGAATTTTGAAAAATACCGATGTGTTGGTAAAAGGAGGTAAAATTGTGAAAATAGGCAAAAACCTGAGCGCGGGAGGCGCCAAAGTAGTAGATGGTACTGGCAAGCATCTGACGCCGGGTATTGTAGACGAACACTCTCACATTGCCCTTAGAAGCGTGAACGAGGGATCTTCGCAGGCCAACACGGCCGAGGTAAGAATGGAAGATGTGGTAGATTCTGAGGACATCAACATCTATCGTCAACTATCGGGTGGGGTCACTACGGCTCAGTTGCTACACGGTTCAGCCAACCCCATTGGAGGGCAATCAGCCATTGTAAAAATGAAATGGGGTGAGTCTCCCGACAACATGCTAGTCAAAGGGGCCGATGGTTATATCAAATTTGCGCTGGGAGAAAACGTGAAACGTTCTCGCTTTGGGTTTTTGGCCCAGGGGCGCTATCCTCAAACCCGAATGGGGGTAGAGCAAGTAATGGTAGATGCGTTTACCCGAGCTAAAGAGTACGAGGCTGCTAAAGTCGAGAAAGGGAGCAACTTCCGCAAAGACTTGGAACTGGAAGCCATTCTTGAAATCTTGAATAAAAAACGTTTTATTTCTTGTCACTCTTATGTGCAATCCGAAGTCAACATGTTGATGAAAGTAGCCGAACGTTTCAACTTCAGAATCAATACTTTCACCCACATCCTGGAAGGATACAAAATAGCCGATAAGATGGCCAAACATGGAGCAGGTGGTTCTACTTTCTCGGATTGGTGGGCGTACAAATTTGAAGTAAAAGATGCCATTCCTCACAATGCTGCCCTGATGCATCGGGCTGGCGTGGTAGTCGCCATCAATTCAGACGATGCCGAAATGGCCCGTCGCCTCAATCAAGAAGCCGCCAAAGCGGTAAAATACGGTGGAGTATCTCAAGAAGAAGCCCTCAAAATGGTGACCTTGAATGCCGCCAAGTTACTTCACCTGGACAAGCGCATTGGAAGTATCAAAGCGGGTAAAGACGCTGATCTGGTATTGTGGACCGCCAACCCATTGTCGATCTATGCCCGAGCCGACAAGACCATCATTGAAGGTGCAGTATATTATGATGCTAAAGCCGATGAGAAAAAACGAGTAGCCCTGAGAAAAGAACGCACCCGCTTGATCGGTAAAATGATGGGTAAAGGAGGCAGTGGAGCCGGAGCCCAACGCCCTCGTTTTCGTCGTCAACGGTTACTCCACTGCGACGATACTGGCAGTGAGCGGATCATTTGGCACCTCAGTGGTGAAAACGATAAAGTGAACACCGAACATGGGCATTCTCACGGAAAACATTGATTTGTTGTACAGCCAATCCTGACCGGTTTTCAAAACCGGTCAGGATTAAGGAACAGGTTCCTTAATCAGTTATTTGAAAAATTCAATAAAAAATGTGGTCAAACCAAAATGATAATTGTTATGAAAAAAATACTGTTCATCATCGGAATATCGTTACTGTCCTCTTTTATGGGCTTACTTGCCCAAATGAAGAAGGGAGACCCCCAGGCCCAGGAGGTCATCGAGCAATATTTAAAAACCATTGGGGGTAGGGAAAAGCTAGGGCAGGTAAAAACCTGGGTACTCAAGGGGAAAACCAACTACAATGGAATCAACGTGCCATTAGATTATTTTATCAAATATGATAAAGTGAGGATGGAAATAGAAGCCCTGGGGCAAAAATTTGTTCAAGCCTTTGATGGCAAAGACACTTGGGATCGGAACCCTTTTGAAGGGAAAGGAGAGGCACGCTATTCGGTTAATCAAGACTTGAGCGCAATAGGGATTATCTCATTTATTTTCCCTGTGTTTCTGATTGGGTCAGATCAAGAGTTGGTCTTTTATGGGGGAATCAAAGAATTGAAGGGTAAAAAAGTACACCATCTCTACGTAGGTGAACAAGATCGAACTGATTACTTTTTTGAGGTAGATACGCATTTGTTGCTACAAAGATTAGAAGGAAGTACCATTGTGACATTCGAAAATTATCAGTTGGATACAAAAACCAAGATGCGCATCCCCCAATTGGTATCCATCAAAACAGAGACTTTACTTACGATCAATAAAATCGAAGGTGGTGTTCAATTATCCGATACCTTATTTAGTTTTCCAAAAAAGTCAAAAGATCGCCCTTTTAACAAGTATGCTGATTTAATTAAAAAAGGAAAAACACTGCCTCTAGACAAGAAATTGAGCGCGGATATGATTATCACGAAACATGCTCAGATAGCCAAAAAATTGAAAGAGCCCAAAAGCTTACGATTAAATGGAGTATTCAATTTTAATCAAAGTAAAGAAGGCTTCCCTTTCAAAGGTTATTTTTTGGATGATGATAATAACTTTTTGGAAATGCAATTGAAGGACAAGGTATTGATTATGGCCACCCACAAAGGAGTGGCTTGGGAACTGAACCCCTTTATTTCCCCTGAGCCAAGAATCAAAGATAAAAAAGAGGATGGTCAAAATATTCCGCTCATGTTTTATAAAGAAGACCTGATCTTTTACAAAAAAAGAGGGCACAAAGTGGAATATTTATCTCGCGAATATGTGGGTAAAGTGATGTGCCACGTCATTAGACTGACTAAAAAATCTGGAGGCACCGAATTATTCTTCATTGATACCAAGGGTTATTATCTTCGCAAGCAAAGCCAAGGAAACGACCAGGATGGGGCGTCGTTTTTGTCTGATTTTAGAAATGTAGACGGCATCGTAGTGCCTCACCTTATCTACACGATTAACGAAGATGACAAGCAGCACACCATTGTGGAGATCACTCAATTTATTTTCAATCAACCGATTGATAAGAAAATCTTTGAGTTTCCGGGGAAGAAAAAACCAACCCCCAAAAAAGATTAAAAAAGGTGAAAGGAGCCTCTGTATGTTAAAGTTGTGGTCAAATTAAAATGATGATTGTTATGAAAAAATTACTGTTGATTGCTGGAATGTGCTTCGCACTGGCTTCGGCTGTGTTTGGGCAAGGCAATGATCAATTACCTCCTGCTAAGGAAATTGTAGAAAATTACTTTGAAGCCATTGGAGGAAAGGAGAAGTTGAAAGAAGTAAAAACCTGGATACTTAGTGGAAATATGTTGATGAATAAAACACTTGCTCCCTTGAAAATTTACC
>CALDJV010001064.1 GCA_937899305.1 uncultured Cytophagaceae bacterium | reverse complement strand
GAGGGAATGCTATAAGGCAACGAAATGTCAAACTTGGTAGAAAAAGTAGTCTCTACTACCTTGGTGAAATCTGCAATGGTTTTGCTTTGATCTTTTTTGGCAAACTGACGATTTATTTTCACGCGGTCGTCTTCGTCGAGCACTTCCTCAGAGTACAGGCGTTCTGCTCTTTTTGTTTTTTTGTATGCAGCCCGAGGACGGGGACGTATAAACCCCACATACCAAGGATTTAAGCTTGGTTTATAACCGCTTTGGCTGGGATTACCCGTAGAAAGCGTAATGTCTACATTGTTCCAGTCTATGCCCGTATTCTGAAAAACTTCGGCCTTGTAACTCAACTGAATCGGGCTTTTGGCGTCTTTGGCGCGCAAATCATAAATGGGCCTCCATCCGGCATTCATCACGATGTAATTCAACTCAAAAGCCGCATTTACGGCCGCCTTGGCCGATACCGTTACCATTACCTCACTGGTTGGTTTGTTGGCGTTTTTGCTTTCATTGGCGCGTTGTATACGCAATTTCTCCAAACGCCTTTTATGTTTTTTTAGCGTCTTGTTGTGGCGCAATACTGAAAAACGAATGTCTGACAAACGCTTGCGATAAAAAGCCGCCATTTCGGCCAATTTCTGAGCCGAGAGCCCTTGCTGTTTGCCCCCAATTTTTTGATTGGCCAAAATCATCTGCTCTTCGCTCATCAATACTTCTTTTTCTATTTGCACCCGTGCAATACGGTCGTTCAAATAAGTAATCGAATCTTCTAACTGCTTGATGCGCTGTGCTTTGGTGAAATTTTTCAAATAGTTGATGCGATGTTTTACCGCCATAATGGTCAAGTTGCCCTCGGCCGATACTTGCAGGCTTTGTTTGTCTAATCGGGTAGAAAGCCCCTCAAAAATCAGGATGGTTTGCCCAGCGGGCACATATACCCGGGCGGCATTGGTTACCTGAGCCCGGTTCAGAAAAACGGTGACATTTTTTACCTTCGACTTTACTGCTTTTTTCTTGTCAACTGCCCAAGTACTGGTGACCAGTAGTAACAAGGCAAATGTGAAAAGTGTGCGTTGTTTTATCGTATTCATCGTGTTTCTAGTAAGTTAAATATTGTAAGGTGTTGTGAATATTGTGGGTATTGAGTGCGAAGCTTGTTGCTTCAAATTCAATTACTAGACAGGCTATCTGAAAAAAGGGAGTAGGAGGGAGGTGAAAATAATTGTAAGGCTTAATCAGGCCCTGTGATGTGTTGCTACCAGCAGAATAACCTAAAAAACATAAATTTAAGACTGTTTTTATCGTTATATTTGAAATACCAGTACGCCATGCACAATCAAGCAAACATGGGATTGGGACTCATTTCTAATAGGATTAAACTTTAAACTTATGAACATTTTTCAAAAAGCATCATCACTCAGATTCAACCCCTACTTGGGGTGGATTTTATGTCTGTTGCTTGTGGTGCAATGCCAGTCAAAGCAATCTCCAGAAAACAGCAAAGCCAAGGAGCCAGATACCCAGCGATCAGTAAACGTACCTCCACAAGACAGGCAAATGCCTACGTCAAAACAACCTGATTCCACTGACCAAATCACGAAAGTGACCAAGCCAGATGAGCCAAAACCACCCACTCCTCAGCCTAAAAAAGTGGATAAACGCCCAGTAATTACAAGGTTTAATGCGGCAAAACCATCCAGACTTCCCGCATTACAGCCCATTAAACCACCCTTGGCAGGGGTGAAAATAGTTCCTGAAAAAGTAATGATTGATCCAGTCAAGCCGCAAATGGTAAAGTTCAAAGAAGGAATGCAGGTAGAAGTGCCTGCGAATGCCTTTGTAGATGCTCAGGGTAGGGTTATCACTACTCCAGTAAAATTAGCGCTGGAGGTATACGACACGCCCGCTAAAATTTTGGCTTCGGGTATTCCAATGACTTATAATGATGGCAAAACCAAAGGGCATTTTGAGAGTGCAGGGATGTTTCAGCTCACCGGGACCAGTGAGGGACAAAAGGTAAGCATTGCCCCAAAAAAGCAACTGAAGGTGCACTATCCGTCTAAGGTCAAAGGCCAAGGTTTTGATTTTTTTTACTTTGAAGAGTCTCCCCAAAACACTCCCGAATTACATTCCCTTTTATTGGCCCAAGCGGGTAAAAGTTCAAATTGGCCATTGCTTGCCCCACCCCGCCAAGGATCTTGGAAAAAACTCACCAAACGCACTGCTGTCCCAAAAAAAGAAATCAAGCGAAAGCCCTCGGCTAAAAAGCACCTGACTAAAAAACATCGTAAAGGGTTGGCCAACTTTCGGCTGAAGTTCAAAGGAGATGCGTTCCCATTGTTGGCTGAGTTGGAAAATACCCAATGGCAATTGGCTACTCCGTACAAGAACCCTCAAAATGACCAACACCGTTGGGTATTGAATGAAAAATGGAGTTCGTTGGAATTGAGTCAGCCCCAGATAATTACTGGGGACGCGGTGGTGAGCCGACAGTTCAAGAATCGGTCCTCTCATTATTACAATGTATTTCCTGACGACAAGCATTGGGTAACAGTAGAAGGCACCAAAGTATTGGTGCGGAGCCACAAGGGAAAATTGGTGAGTACCATCGAGGGCGTTTCAACCAAGTCAATATTAGGAGTGCGGCTTCGAGGTAATCGCCACCTTTTGGCAGAGATCAACAATAAAATTTGTTTGTATAATATTGAAGGCAAGCAGATTGGGTGTTATGGGGAAGACTGGTACAACGACCTAGAGGTGTCGATCGAAACAAAACGAGCCGCCATGCAAAAATCGCGTTACTCGGGCCTTAAAGAGAAAAAAACAGTGTATTTGATGGACTTGTCAGGGCGAAAAATCAAAAGTATGCGTTTGAAAATGCCTTCGGATGATGCAGAAAAAGGGCGGTTTGCTCGCACCACAAGCACTGGGTTCTTATTAACCAATGAACAATATTTTATTGTGTATGATGCTGCGGGGATCAAGGTATACGATTTAGACGGGAAGCTGCTGGCCAAGAAACCAGGGAAATACCAATGGGTAAGGTACTTTAAGGGGGCTCCTATTTTCGCCCTGGATTTTTCGGGACGGGTATTGGCCTGGGACTTTATCAATGACAAAGCTCGGTTTTCGCCCAAGCAAGCTTTCAATTTAAACCCCGTCGAAAATGGCAAAGATGCTCATTCTGCTGGGGGAATATCAAAGATTCCGTACTTATCAGGATTTTTGGTACGAGCGCATCGACAGTACTTGTTTTGGAACTACGAAACTGATCAGGTATGGCCTCTGAAGTTTAATTCCCCAGCAATTTTTATGGACTATAGTTTAAACAAGGAAAGAGGAAAGATAAAACCAGAGATTATTGCAGGCTACAATACCACCGAAAATGCCTTTTATATTTATAATGTCAAGACGGGGCAAGAGTTAGCAAAACTACCCAATTATAATACAAATGGCCGCGACATCGCTTCTCCATTGAGCAAATCGGGTAAGCTTAAACGAATACTGGTGAATGGGGGGACTTATGTACAAATGCGGGATTGGCAAGGGCGCTTGGTGCGGGATTTCAAAAAATATGATACCACGATGATCAATGTCCTCTTTACCCCCGATGATCGCGTTTGTTCGGTAAACCAAGATGGGGAAGTGTATTTATGGGATGCTGAAGGGAATTTATTGAGTTCTAAAGCGATTGCCAAGGATCAGTTGACTAGTTTTTATGTCGATGATGATGGAGTAAGGGCCAATCAGAGTGTTTTGAGAGATCGTAAGCTGTATGATTTCAACGGTGATTTGAAATTGCACATGGGGCGAAGCAGGAGGCTTGACCTGACTACTAGTAACTATGGGATATACATCGATTATTTTAGAGGATACTCGATTAAGTTTTTACCCGAGTATGCTCGACCCGACCAAGTATATCAGTTGACATTGCGTACGCCTATCAAAGAGTTCATCACTTATGTATATGCAGATGATCCCAGGCTCCAGGAGTTGATTGAGGAATATCGAAAGTTTAAAAAGGAAATGATGACTGAGGAGGTTAAACGCAAGCGAAGGGAAAAAACTCTGATGCGAAGCTTTGCGGTGAACAAGTTTGGGATTTACAACTGGGATAAGATATTGAAACGTGAAGGAGCGATGTTATTTGCGGCCAGTTTTGATTTTCAGCAAGCCACTGACTACAACGATATTGTGGTATTTCTAGTGACCAAGAATCAAGGCAATGCCGTGATTCCATTTTCGGCCAACGTTTGGGATCGGTTTGCCATTGACCCCAAAATGCCCAATCGTTTGGTAGCGGTGCTGCCCAACAACAAATTAGCCGTATTTAGCCAAGCTGCCATGGACAAAATAGATTGGCAAAAAATTAAAAAGAAGGGTAAATATACATTTAAAATGCGCGTGATGCCCCACAACGTGGAAGACATAGATGGATTGACTGAGGTATTGCAATAGATGAATAAATAAGATAATGAAATTGAAAATCACCTCAACTGAGTAGTTCGGGTGATTTTCGCTTTATTGGTGTCAAGGTGTTATAAATCGGTTGAATAGGTCAAGTATACAATTCATCCCTTTCCAACTTTTTTGATGAAACTGTATCCATTGGGATCGCTTGCTCAAAGAAGAAGGGCAAATTCCTTTTGTGGCCAGTTTTGATTTTGGCCAACCCATTGATAATAGCTTGGTGGTGGTATACCTCATTTCCGATTTCAACGGCAAGGTAGCCATTCCTTTTTATCCTCAAACCTGGGCCAAATTTTCCTTAAATCCCAAGGTCTCGAATAAGCTAGTGGCCATTTTGCCCGAAAATAAAGTGGTTTTGCTGGACTCCAAGGCGTTGAGCAAAATTGATTGGCAAAAAGTAAAAGCCTCCAAAGCCCATACGTTTGATATGTCAGCCAGTGGTCAAACGGTCAAGGGACTAGATGACCTCAAAAAGTTACTTCACTAAAACCCAGTAAATCTGATAAACAATCAAAAACGCCTTTGAATCCATCGTCAAAGGAGTTTTTGATTTGAGGTATTTCAGAATATTTGTCTAAGTAACTCCTGTTTTGTGACTGTTTTTTGCTAGAGAAAGGTCATTCATACACCTACTTATCAAAAAAAATGAGATTCAATCACTATTATCCATCAGTGGGTTGGCTTAGCGCATGCCTGGTGGGCGCTTTGTTACTCACCAATTGCCGTTCAGGTACCAATGAGCAGCAAGAAACTTCCCAAAAAATTGTGCCTCCTTTCCAGGATGTTCGAGTACAGCCACAAACCAAAATCATTGACCCCACTCGTGCTCAAGTTGTTCATTTTGCTAAAGGTGCCCAAGTAGAAGTACCCGCCCATGCCTTTGTTGATGCTGAGGGGAAGCGCATTAAAACCCCCATAAAACTTTCTCTCGAAGTATATGATACCCCCGCTAAAATAATGGCTTCAGGTATTCCGATGACTTATCAGGATGGTCAAACCAAACGTAGCTTCGAGAGTGCGGGTATGTTTCAACTGACTGGCACCAGTCAAGGCCAAAAAATACAAATAGCCAAAGGTAAAACTTTGGGTGTTTATTGCCCTTCCAAGGTGCCTGGCGATGATTTTGACTTTTTTTATTTCGAAGAGCAAACCAAAATCCCTGAAATAACCACTGCCCAGATAGGAGGGAAGGATAGTAAAGTACCTTTGAGAAAAGGGCGTTGGAAAAAACTGACCAACTATGAAGGCAAAGCAACTGATGCTAAGCCTCCCAAAGTACCTCAAGCCAAAGGGAGCTTCCAGCTAAAATTTCAAGAAAATGATATTCCGGAAGCAATGGCATTGAATAAGGTTCAGTGGCAATTGGCGACCCACTATCGAAACCCTAAAGCAGATCAACATCAATGGGTTTTGCAGGAAAAATGGGCCGGTGTGGAGTTTACAAAACCTCGAAACATTTTAGGAGAGGCTATTGCGCAAACCCGTAGAGACCAAGGGCAGAATAGGGCAGGAGAGTATCTGTATTTTGAGCGATTTGCTAACAATACTCGGGTAGTTTCTTCTTATCAAAACGAAGTACGCATTTTAGACGCCAAAGGGCGGCTACTCAAGCGTGTTCCATCAAACAATGAATACCCTGGACGAAACCCACCTCAGGTTTTAAAAGTGATGGACAAGGAATATCTATTGGTGAAAACTGGGGTGAGTACCCGATGTTTGTATGACCGTAATGGACAAAAAATAGGTTGCTTTCCGTTTGAAAAGATGGGTTTAACAACAAATCAATACAACTTAAAAAAGAACCGAGTGGTATTTGTGGATGTGGAGCAAGGCGAAGCAAAAATAAAATTGTCTGACAAATCAGGAAAAACCATTCAAAGCTATGACTTTTTTAAGGTGATTCAGCACAAACTAACCGAAACACATTTATTGATGTTGGATAGTACTGCAGTGCGTGTATTTGATTTGGATGGCCGAGTGGTTACTCAAAAAAACGGAAGCTTTGCAAGTATGA
>CALDJV010001063.1 GCA_937899305.1 uncultured Cytophagaceae bacterium | reverse complement strand
TTGGGGGAATTAAAGGGGGCTTTTTTGATGTATAGTTACAAGCTAAGGATAGAGGCCCCTCTCAGTTTCCCCATTTGGGGAGAGGCTTTTATAAGATGAGACTACTTCAGCAAATCTATCAACATCCCATGTTAAATTATAACACAAAAATGCCTTTGACATTATTTGAATGCAGTTTTTGTTTGGTTTTGAAAGTGAAAAATTTAGCTTTGTAGGCTTGCTGAAACACCTCATGTTTTCAGAAGTAGAAAATGATACTTAGTAAATTGATTTAAAACTAATCAGAATTATGGAGAAAGAGCACGAATCAACCTCTCAGAATCAAAACGAAGAAATCAACCGTATTCGTAAAGCCTTTACCCGCTCACAACGCCCTTGGAACCAAATCCGAAGCTCCGATTCGTGGGGGATTTTCAAAGTGATGGCCGAGTTTGTAAATGGTTATGAAACGATGGCTAAAATAGGCCCATGTGTCTCTATTTTTGGATCTGCTCGTACCAAACCAGACCACCCTCATTACAAAAATGCCGAACTGATTGCTGCGAAGTTGGTAGAGCATGGATATGGAGTGATCACGGGTGGTGGTCCTGGTATCATGGAAGCAGGAAACAAAGGAGCCCGAGAAGCAGAAGGAAAATCAGTAGGTTTGTGTATTCAACTACCCTTTGAGCAAGGCAACAACCCTTATATTGATCCTGACAAATTATTAGATTTTGACTATTTCTTTGTTCGAAAGGTCATGTTTGTAAAATATGCCCAGGGTTTTATTGTGATGCCAGGTGGAATGGGTACCCTAGATGAGTTATTTGAAGCTTTAACGTTGATTCAAACCAAAAAAATTGGTAGCTTTCCTATTGTATTGTTTGATAGCAGTTATTGGGGAGGACTCATTGATTGGTTGAAAGATACGGTAGCTGCCAAGGCACATAACATCAATCCTGAAGATTTAGACTTGTTTAAATTGGTAGATGATGTAGACGAAGCGGTAAAAGCCATCGATGATTTTTACGCTCAATACAATCTATCGCCCAACTTTTAAACCTTACGTTTTTGAAAAATACCGTAATTGTCATACTCCTGCTAATCGTTTTAGGATTAGTGGGGTATATTTTTGTTGACAGGTCACAAGCTTCGGATACCCTCTCGAGACCAACATCTTCAAAAACCAATGCCAATACCATTACTTATGCTAGCGTAGCCATCCCTGAGCAGGTCAGTTTTGCTGGAGAAAAAGTGCCACTTCAGGACCCAGAAGTTCGAGAACGGCTGGAAATGGAGCTGGTACAAACCGCTTATCGTCATAGTCGTACCATTATGAATTTAAAACGGGCCGGACGATGGTTTCCTCAAATTGTACCGATCTTGCGTGCGCATAATATTCCCGAAGATTTTAAATACATTGCGGTGGTAGAGAGTAATTTACTCAACTTGATCTCCAAAGTAGGAGCAACCGGATTTTGGCAATTTTTAAGAGAAACGGGCAAACAGTACGGATTGGAGGTAAATAAAGAAGTAGATGAGCGGTATCATCGTTTGAAAGCCACCACCGCAGCTTGTAAATACTTGAATCATTCGTATGGTATTTTTGATAACTGGGCTTTAGTAGCCGCTTCTTACAATCGGGGAATGGGAGGCATTCGAAGCAATGTGAATCGCCAAAAGGTCACTTCTTATTACGACTTGTTTCTCAACTCCGAAACAGCCAAATACGTGATTAGAGCGGTTGCGGTCAAAATTATTTTTGAAAACCCCACAAATTACGGCTTCAACATTCCAAAAAGCCAACTTTATGCGCCCATTGACTACCGAAAAGTGAAAGTGGAGCATACCATCTCCGATTTGGTCGAGTTTGCTGTTCAGCAGGGCATTACTTATAAAATGCTGAAAGTACACAACCCTTGGTTACGGCGTAAAACACTCACGATCAAATCACCAGGCAAAACCTACACCATCTTGATTCCCAAAGGAGTGAAGCCCAACAGCGCTTTTCGCCAACAAGATATTCCTCGGATTCAGCTAAAGTTTTAGTTGAAAAGGCAAACAAATCATTGGATTTACTTATCCTTGATGAGGGCTAAAGCAAGAACTCCACCGACCAATAATGGACCGATGGAGCAGCTTTGGGTTATGGTATAAGATTTTGAAATCGTCGAGTATGTATTTATTTGACGAAAACTTCAAGCGTTTTGTTTACAGTTTCATTACCTAATTTATCGGTACCACGGACTTTGATGGTTTTTAGCCCCTTAGTACTCATTAAAATTGGTTTAGAGTATTTTATTTCTGCCGAACCATTGATAGATATATAAGCATGCTCTATCTCAATATTTTCGTCGCGGGCGGTGACAAACAAATAAGTGCCCGTAGAATATACTGCGGTGGTTTGGGTAATATCATCGGCAGTAATTTTGCCAATTGGAGGTGCGCTGAAGGATACCGACATTGCGGGCCCCTTGTTGTCTACAATCACGAAGAAGTCTTCGGCTACCCGGTTGTTTACATTGTCCAAGGCATAGTATTCTATCTTATGGTATCCGTCATCGTCAATGCTAAAAGGTTCTCGATAAGGATTGGCCCGTGCGCCATCTACTTTGAAACCAGTACGTTTGATACCCGACTCTGGGTCTTTGGCTACAATGTTAATCAAAGTCTTACGGTTAATGAATATAGAATCATTTTTACGATACACTGGCCCAGTAAAGGTATGCTTAATAGTGGGCAAAGTTAAATCCAAGAACATATTTTCATAAGAGTCATTGGTCTCAAATGTGCCTCGGTTTTTTACTCTGTCTAAGGCAGTGTATTTAATACTATGGGTACCTTCACTCTTTACCAATGGAAAAGGCTCACGATATAAACGCTCCAATCCTCCGTCAATAGAATAATATAATTTGTCTACCCCTGATTTGTTATCACTGGCCGTCAAACGCATTTTAGTACGACTTGAGATGAATACCCGACCACGGTTTTGATATTGATCACCCACTACTTCTGCTACAATCTTAGGAGCAGTTTTGTCTAGGTAGAAGGTGTAGGTCTTTTCTTCTTCGGTGTTTTTTACCTTGTCGATACTCAAGTAGGTAAATACATATTCCCCCTCACGTAGGTTTTTAAGCGAAATAGGGCCTGAGTAAGACTGGAACGGTTGCTCATTGAAACGATAACGAGTAACTGCTACTCCAGAAGCTTGATCTCGGGCAATCAACTGAATGGTAGCGCTGGGAGATAAAATATCACCTTTGCGATCGCCATTTACTTTGTGATCAGTAATGGGGGAGTTGAGATCCACTCTAAATTTGGTAGATTTTGGTCTTTCCACATTACCGACCTTGTCTACACCATAAAAAGTGATGTTGTAGTTTTTATCTTCATTGAAGTTGATGGAATCTTTGTGGACTACATAGGCAGCACTGTCTATAGAATGGTATGTTTTGCGAACCCCAGACAGCTCATCCTTGGTAATTATTTTGGCAACCAATCCTTGCCCAAAGAATACCCTGCCCTCTATCTCGTAACGAGGTGCATTTTTGAGCTCAATAAAAGAGATCGGGTCGGCGCCATCCGCATTGATTTCAAATTCAACTACTTCGTTAGGATTAAAGTCTTTGTGGCCTATGTAATGTTTGCCAGGGCCTTCCCAATACATTGGATCAGAAAACGATTCCATTTGTTTGGTTTTGCAATAGTTCAGGCGGTGCATATCCGAGCCATCAGGCTTAGAAGAGGCAAAGATATACACGGGCAAACCTACCTGCCAAAACACGCGCCCTTCTTTGTCTATATAGATTTTTTTTTGATGAATGCGTTCACGTTCATCTACATCTTTGGTAACGATAGGAGTGTTGGGAATATTATCGAGTTGTTTTTCCAAACTATCGGCCAATGCGCGAAGCTTTTGAATATGTGCTTTGACAATGGTACGCTGATCGGTTTGAGCCAATGCAATCTTTGAAATTAGTAGCAATATACCCAGGCTCATCCAAGACACATTCCTAAGGGTTCTAAATATCATTTTTCTGTAAGTTAAAGTATTATTTTCGTTTCTTTTGAAGATCAGATCAATCGAATATCAAACATAGAAAGTGGCAAGAATAAATGTAAGTCACTCAATTGTTGGGTGTTTCCAGAATGTAGGTAAACAAATAAGTAACTATCAGTTTATCAACCAAGCCTACTTCAGAGCAAAATTTATGCTGTTACAACATACAATGCTACGAAAAAGTATTCTTAACCAAAACAGTGAAAGCAATTTATTAAATCTTAGTTGTTTAAACCTTATAAGTAACACACCAAAAATAACTTTTCGGTTTAGGCCTGATCTTTCCGCTTGATACTTCGTTAATTTTTAGCCTTTGGCAGAGCTCGGCACAGCAAAGCTGTAGCCATCGGTTTTGCCTGTAGCTATGCTACGAACGCAAAAATTGCCTTGTCTCAAACCAAAATCTCTAGGCTGAAATCAGAAACTTTATTTTTTCAGTGTTACTAAAATGATGATAGAATATGATAAAAAAGCGCATAAAAAAGACCTTCAATTCTATAAACTAAAGGTCGGTTTTTTGAAAATGCTAGGTTTTGTAGTAATCCCTTAAGGGAGGATGTAATAAATAGTCTTCCTATTAGAGTCAGTGGTTTTACGGATAGATGAGGCTATTTTTTGCGCCCATAGCAGCGCTATGGGCAATAAAAATAACGAAATATATTCGTGAAAGAACGGCTGCTAATTGGGTATGTTATTTTTTAGATACTCCCTAATTGACGTGAACATTCAAGCGATGATTACCTGAATGCTGTTTTATTTATAAAAATTATTTATTTCTTACATCAAAATTCACTCCATGATTGCTTTGAATATGCGATGATTTTTCCGGCATAGGATGATTGCTTATTTATGAGGCTTGGCTTGGTGATTACGACCAAAAAGTAGTTTGAAAAAGGTGAAATAAGATCCAGATAAAGTAGGTGTAACAGGCTTGGTTTGGGCCAAGTTTATTTTTTAAAGCAGTTTTTGACAACTTGGTCATCCATTTAAAAGCTACCTTTGTAATAAATCATGAAAAACCTTTTTGCTTATATAAATTGTAAAAAAACGCTGTAAGATACACTACATAGCAAGTGTAAATTATAGAATGGGTTAGTTTAGTAAAGTCTTCTCTGATGTTATCAGGGAAGACTTTTTTGATTAAGAATGGTCAGGTGAGCTAAAAATTGGTTTTAAACTCTCGAGCCATTTTCTTTGTTATCAGTTAAACTATCATAAACCAATTACTAAAAACTATCATGAAAAAGATTTTTATCAATCTTATGTTGATTACGAGTGTATTTGCTTTGACCTATTGTGGGGGCAAAGGAGGCAATAACGGAGATACAGATACAGTGAAATCTGTTGACACTAGTGCGGCCACAAACGATACTACAAGTGCAAGTACTGCTACTAAAAAGTACAAAATAGTACCAGTAGAATCACCCGCATTTGCCGATGCCGAATTGTCAATCAAAAATCTTGAGAATGACGCCAAATTGAAAGAAGGCGAAAATACCTTTGAGTTTGAAGTGAAAAATTACAAACTGGGTGAACAAACTCCTGATGCTAAAGAAAAGGGTTTGGCCAACTCGGGCAAAGGCCAGCACATTCACTGGATTTTGAACAATGATCCTTATTCGGCTCACTATGATCCTACGGTAAAGAAAGACCTCAAAGCAGGAAGCTATGTAGTGTTGGCGTTCTTGTCGCGATCGTATCACGAAAGTGTAAAAAACGGAAAGTCTTATGTGTTGCGTAAGTTTTCGGTAGGAGATGCTGAACCATCAAAAGCCGATTTCAAGGCACCTCATATGTTTTACAGTCGTCCTAAGGGAACTTATAAGTGGAAAGATGGTGACAAATTGTTGCTGGATTTCTTCTTGTTGAACGTAGAGCTTTCGGCAGAAGGCAACAAAGTAAAAGCTACGATCAACGGTGAGGAGCATATGATCGAAAAATGGCAGCCTTATGCCATTGAAGGACTTGAAGCAGGTACTGTTAAAATCAAGTTGGAATTGATCGACAAAGATGGCAAGGCAATTGAAGGGCCATTTAACACTGTAGAGCGTGAAGTTACTTTGGAAGCGGCTACTGTAGAAGCGAAATAAACAGTTTTTCATACAATAAAAAACCTCTGAGTCAAGGCTCAGAGGTTTTACTTTTTGGTATCTAGTAGTAGATCAAGCATCAGAGGAATGCCTTTTTTATCAAAAATATAGCGCAACGAAACATGAAAAAAAACTTTTTAAAAATCAGCGAGCGATTCAATGCTTCCTACCCATATCGGGTAATCGTAGCGATATTACTCATCAGTGGATGGATGGGTACTACAACAGCGTTTGGTCAACAAAATACCCGCTGGATGAAGAAATTTAAGAAGGCAAAGAATGATTCTATATTCATTACCCGTCATTCTGATGTGCTTTATCAGGTATTGAAACTGAACCCTTGGAC
>CALDJV010001062.1 GCA_937899305.1 uncultured Cytophagaceae bacterium | reverse complement strand
TTTGATATATCCTCAAGGCTTCTATTTGTTCCGAAACCGACTCAATGATCAATTCTATGTCTCCTGGTTGGCCTAAGTGGTTGAAATGGCTCATCGCCAAACGGTAAAAACCTTCCCACTTTTCGTACTTAGCTGCATTCATATATTTACTTGTAACAAAACATTATGTTAACTTTACTCAATATTTACATTGCTACACTATTATGCAATGCATTGCAAACCGATATAGCCATTTAACCATAGCGACTAAATCAAAATTTAAAGTTTGCGTCACTTTAGCCCGTAAATTAAGTCTAACTGAAGTTGAAAATCAAATAAGCAAAAACATATCTATTCCATCATCTTTCAGCCAGGTTACCACGATCAGAGCAAGTTTGTACCTATCATCCGCTACTCTCCCACCCCAATCATCTGAAAAGCTCCCCAATAATAGGGATGCTCATATATTTTTTCACCATTTTCGTCTTTCAGGTTTCTCAAATATTGCTGGGCCACTCGAAAAGCCTCCCGTTTGTTCAACCCCTGCTTTAGCCACTGTTCGTAAAACTTACTCATCAACAACCCAGTAGCTTTGTCGTCTACTTTCCAAAGGCTCAAAATCACTGCTTTGGCCCCCGCCACAATAAATGCCCGCTGTAAACCATATACCCCTTCCCCGTTTTGAATCTCACCCAAACCCGTATCACAAGCCGAAAGCACCACCAATTCGGTCCCTCGTAAATCCATTTGGGAGGCCTCGTAGGCGGTCAATACCCCATCTTCAATATGGAGCGGCTTTAGTTGGGCTGCTTCATAAGATGCCACGCCCGCCAAAGCAATCCCCGAACGGAGCATAGGTTCATTGGCCAATATTTGATAAGAAGTGGCCCCACTACGAAACTCTAGCGGTCTTTTTTCTACCTTTTTCGTCATGGCAGTCGCTTCTACTTCTCGGTTGGGCACAAAAAAACCATGGGTAGCAATATGCAATACCTGAGGATGTTGAATATGCTTGGTAGTCAGTTCCAACGCTTGTTTTCCTATCCGGGAGATCACTTTCAGTTTCTTCAATCGTAATATATTTTCTATTGCTCTCACTTCCAGTTCGGTACCCGGCAAATCAGGCCAACCACTTTCCCCTCGTTTTTGCTTTCGGTTTTTGGCCTGTTGGGTAAATAGTTGCTCCGAGGTAGGTTCAATGGGGGCAATATTTTGATGATATCTACTGAGGTGTTTAGATTTGAATGTTTTTTCGAGTTTGGCCACTTCGTTCAGCGGCAAGTCATAAGCTGGTCTACCCACCAAATGAATGGTATTGTCGTTACTCACCCGCATTTTCTTAGCATACACCCGGCTTTTCATAAAGTCTCGAAGGCTGGTAATCAACCGTATGTCATAATGCTCGTCCAAATAGGTTTTGGTGGTAGGAACTTGGATGGTATTTAAACTAATGGAATGATACACTCCGTCGGGCGAAAAATAGATACGTTTGATGGCCTGCTTATTAAAATATTCGTCCAGAGGCTGCCAAAACTGGGCATATGTATATCGAGATTTACGCAGGTGTACCATACTATTCCGGTAAGAACTTAGGTATTTGGTATCGAGTGATCGACCATTTTTCAGCATCAAGATGTCGGGCGCATTTTTGGTTTGCGAAGTAATGATCAACGCCAAATAATACACTTGATTGTCATAATAAGGCTGCTTGATAATGGATACCAACGCCTCTCCTTTTTTCATTTTACGCTGCAAAAACTGAAAATGAAGTTTGCCCTCTAGGTCTCTTTCATTGCTTTCGCCCACACTGGCGTACAACTTTTTTTCCAGCTCATTAATCCTCTCTAAACTTTGCTCTATTTGTATTCCACCCCGTTTTTTATCTTCAATGCTTTGGTTGATCGTTTTGGCCAATTTTGCCTTTAAACTTTGGTAATGCTTGAAAATACGCGCCAATGAAGTATCTAGAGAAGCTTGATAGGTAATGCGACGGAGCAATTTTCGTTTCGAATCTAGCAATTGGGCTTGGGTGTTCAATTGCAGTTCCAGTAGTGCATTCAGTAAACGATTACGATTTTTGTTTAATTCGGGCTTCGCCTTGCTTTGTTCAAGGTATTCAATTACAAACCCTTTGAAATTCTCAAAGTACCCCACATTTCTCTTAAAGTACGACCGTCTTTCTTTTTCGCTCAGTAACCGATAGTTTTTTTGTAGACTTTTCAGTCGTAATTTAATCGCGCTCAGATACGCCACGGCGGCTTGCTGATAATTGCCGCGTCGAGTATAATACCCTGCTAAGTTGTTCAAATACGTGGCCTGAGTGGGGTGTTCAGCGCCCATTACTTTTTCAACCACCTGCACTGCCTCCAAATACGAAGCTTTAGCTTTTTGATACTCCCCCTTCAATTCATACAAATGGGCTAAATTGTTCAAAGTTGCAGCATAACCCATCGTGTACTTGCCCTTCGTTTTTAGTACAATTTGCTGGGCCTCCCAAAGCATTTTTTCCGCTTGAGCATACTTTTTAGAGGCGCTGTATAATTGCCCCAGGCTATTCAACGAAACGGCATAATCAGGGTGCGTCTTCCCCAGTTTGCTGGCTCGAATGTTCAAACTTTCCCGCATCAATTTTTCGGCTTTTTCAAACTTCCCCTGTTTTTGATAAAAATACCCCAAAGTATGTACCGAGAAAGCATAGGTGATGTGCTTGATTCCCAAGGTATTGGCCAAAATGTTTTTGCCTTTTACAAACAACTTTTCTGCCTGCGCACTCCGACCCTGGATTTCATACAATTCGCCTAGGTTTTTGAGGGTAATTGCATAATCGGGATGTTGGGTCCCCACCGATCGTTCCATCAGCTCATTGACCTTGATCATCAACGGTTCGGCTTTGTAATACTGCTCTTGAAGCTTATAAAACAAGGCCAGGTTAGACAGGGCCGCAATGTAACGCAAGTTGGTCACTCCTACTTTTTGCTCCAAAATAGTCACTGCTTCTTGGTACAAACGTTCGGCCTTTTGAGTCAATCCCAACTGTTCGTATATCGAGGCCAAATTACCAATGGTCAAGGCATAGTTGGGGTGCTTCTCCCCTACTTTATCACGCATGATTTGTACTACGTTCAGCAACAGACACTCGGCCTTGAAATAATCTCCAATCAAGCGATAAAACCCCGCCAAGTTACCCAGCATCAAGGCATATTGGGGATGGTTTTTACCTAGTTTTTGGCCAATGATTTCAACACTTTGCTCGTAATAAGATTTGGCCACTGAGTAGTCGCCCTTTATTTGATACAAGCGAGCCAAGTTGCCTAAAAACACCCCATAGCGCGGATGGGTTTTGCCAAAAAGGGCCTCAAAAATTGCTTTGGCTTCAAGAAATAGCGGCTCAGCCTGATCGTATTTACCCAAAGACTCATAGGTTCCGGCCAAGTTGTTGAGGTAAGTGGCATAAGCATAATTTTTTTTGCCTCGAGTAGCCGCAGTAGTTCGAATGGCTTCCTCATGCATGGGTATCGACTGTAGGTAGGCTCCTTGTGCCCGATACACTTCGGCCAGGTTATTCAAAGTAGTAATGTAGGAAGGATGTTGTTTGCCTACTACTTGGCGAAGCGTTTCCAGGGCCCTCTGATACAGGGGAATTGCTTTTTTGATTTCGCCTTGGTCCTGGTAAAGTTCTGCCAAACTAGCCAAGGTAATCGCATAGCCTTCGGTATTTTTCCCTGATAGTTTTTCTTTGACCCTCAAACTCTCCAAATACAAGGGTTCGGCTTGTTTGTATTGCGCCAGGTCTCGGTAGAGGGTAGCCAAATTATTCAGCAAAATGGTATAGTTTTTATCTTTGCCGTTTACCTCTCGATACTTTTTGGCGACTTGTTTATAATACTGCAACGCTGTTTGGTAATCTCCCTTTGCTCTGGCTTTGTTTGCCTTCATCACCCACGATCTGATTTCATTATTCTGCTTCGTCACCCGCACCTTTTCCTGAGCATCAGCAAGCCACACCGTAATTTGCTCATACATTTCTCCTTCTGCTTCATGTAATTTCAGGTATTTTTGCTCGGCCAACTCAAAATACGCCACTGCAAGTTGGTATTTCTTTTGGCCAAACGCCTGTTTCCCTTGTTGGTAGGCTTTCTTCCAGGAAATTGTCTGGTCTATTTGTTGCGCTGAGGCCGATGGTATGCTCGCAAATGTGATAAAAAGTAGGGTAAGGAAAAACAAGGTGTGGTACCAGCCAATCGGTTTATTTTGATAATTGCCCATGTTCGTTTGTATTGTTTTTAAATAACAAACTCATATCCGTTTGTGCCAAACAAACAGATATGAGTAGTGTCACCTGAATAACCACAAAAATAACATCTTGATTTAAACAAGTTGGAAAACAAAATTCCGGTAGTAGACCATTGCTGAATGGTTAAATTGTTCCGCTACGCTCATTGTTGTATGGTTCGATGACTGCAGGCAATGAATTATTACTATTGTTCCGCCTTCGGCTCATTGTTACATTGTTAAATGGCTGCGCGAAGCGATAATCACATTCTTATTTTCGCAAATTTGATAATTCCAATTATCTCGCTTTGCGCTACTGTGGACTATGGACTAAAGAAAACTACCGGATAAAGAAAACTGTAGACGCCAATTACCTATCTTCTCACATAAATTTTGTACTGGTAAGTAATGGTTTTACTTTGTCCTTTCTTTAGGTCTACTTCCCAAGCCAAATCGTGGCTGAGGTTGATGTTGTTGTATACACTAAATTTTTTGTCCGTTTCCCATTTGGCGTTCGACTTGATCGGCTCACCAGTAATAGAACGCTTGATGTTCAGTTTGATATCCTTGTTGTGGTAATTTTTAATATCAAACTTTCCTTCTACAGTCAACAAGTCATACGTATAACGATCTTTTCGCTTTTTGTTTTCTTCCCGCGACAACTCTCGTTCATCGTGTTTTACGTTGATGTTGGGTGAAACCGTAATACGTAATTTCGCCTTGCCACCTGCCGGCGTGTACCCTAATTTATCCTGGCTCAAGGGTTTCGCTATGCCCTCTATTTTTTTGGTAATCAGCGCTGTACCGGTTGTCCAGGGATAGGCAGTTTTGTTATCTAGTTGAATAGAATGCCACACTTGACCAAGCATTTGTGAGCCCCCCGAATATGATTTCGAGTAACCACTACGGCGGGTACTGTTGGTACCAAACGATACCTCATATAGGTGTTTGTAATCTACTTTTGATTTAAAAATTTGATAAAAAGCCCGGTCTCCTTTCTTAAGGGTAATTTTGCTGGTATTGTAAAAAAACAAATCCTCGGCACTTTGCCCCTTTAAACCTTGGGAACCACCTCCTAAAACTGGTGTGGTATTTACGGCCATGTTCGATTGTATTGTGATGTCGTTTCGCTGGTTACTTCTACTACTAAAACGTCCTCCAGTACTGTTTAAACGACTAATAAAATCGCTTACTTTTTGAGTAGAGGCCACTGGAGACTGCAAATAATCGTAAGCAAAGTTGGGCACCCCTACCACAAAATTGATATTGGCATTTTTGAGGTCTTCTACATCATTCATCAGGTTGGCCTTGAGGGTAATTTCGGCTTTTTTGTCACTCAGTAAGTTTACCGAATAATTGGGCACCCAGCTGATCCCCTTTTGTAGGTACATCAACTCAAAGGTTTGGTTGGCTCGTGCCTGGGCAAAGTCTATCTTCAGTACCCGTTGTTTTTGCTTACGAACATATTGCGTAGCCGGAGCTTGTCCCAATTCCATCATTTTGATCTTACCCGAGGTAAAAGTCATCCATTTTCCTCCGGTTTTAAATACAATCATCTCTCCATCTATTCGCTCGATGGTTCCTCGATAGGTTTTGTCGTTGGTCAGGCTCAACGTTACCGATTTGCCTACCAGCGCCTTCACCATTCCTTCTTTGTCGGTTACATCAATTCGTTTAGACACCTCCTCTATGTAGCTTCTGGTGCCCTTGATGGTATTGTTTTCAGCCGTGAGCCACAGCGTACCGAAGGTAGCCGCCGGAACTTTCTCGAGTAGGTAATAGCCTTTGCTGGCATTTACCTGCATTCGATTTACAAAAAAGGCCGAACCATTTTTAAAAACAGCCACATTTTGTTGGGCATACAGCGAGGTTTGATCCATCAATGCCAAACCAAGCATCAATAGGCCAATCATTAAATAGTTTGTTTTCATAGTAATTTTGATTAGTAGTGTTGGTATTTTTTTTACTCTACCCTACTATTTTTCGCCCTGATTTGTGTCTCCACAAATCAAACCGTCCACAAGCATAAAAAACGACTTCTTTTAGAGTTTCGATCGGTTGGTGAAGACACACAACCGAGGCGAGGACGGTACTTTTAAAAAAAGCTGGGTAGAGTATATTTTTTTGACTTCAAAATGCCAATTTGTTGGTGAATGTGCAACTATTAGGCTCATAAATCATTAGTGAGCGGTACATTATTTGTCAAGTCTTCCCAAGAATTCTAATAA
>CALDJV010001061.1 GCA_937899305.1 uncultured Cytophagaceae bacterium | reverse complement strand
AATTATTTAAGAAACAATTAGATCAATAATACTTTTACCAAGTTTTCAATAGTATTACAAAAATACCTGGATTTCGTTGCAAACACAGGAAAAAACCCGCTAATATCATCCCCCAAAACAATGGTGAAGTTGGATGGCTTAACCACCGATAGCAAAGTACTAGTAAAATAGCGAGAAATGCCAGAAATACGGGCTCGGACCACACAAAATGATGAATGAGTTGCAAAGGAGTTGCAGTTGCCAGTAATATCGCAAACAACCATTGAAGATAGACACTCTGCAACACTTGATTTGTCAAATAAATAAAACACCATAAGGTGATTATCAAGCAAATAGCATGAAGGTATTTGGATAATTGCATCCGATTTGGTCCCAAACCAGATAAAATGATTGCATACAAGGGAGTATGGGCTAAGTGATGGTTTCCTTTCTCGTTTAGTAATTGACGGCTTTGAGCAAAACTGTGCGCAGTAGATAAGTATTGTCTTGAATCATAGGTAATCCCTGGTTTACAATGCGTGCTGTAAAGTTGTAAACCAATGGCAATGATAATGAGGCAATGGTTCCAATGTTTTTTTGTTTTGAACAACTTCATTATACAATCAATTCCCTCGGTATTTGATGTCTCTCTTGTTTGGGTGATCCAAGGTAGTTTTGAGGTAAGAAGTAAAATTACATGATGTATAGGACAATTGAAAAATAGTAACTCCTATTGTTGAGATGTAGGATGATAAATAAACACAAGAATGTTTTAAATATCATCCAGTGGGCTTTTGATTTTTAGTTTGGATTTATTCACGATTTGAGTGTATACTTCAGTCGTTTTGATGGACTCATGCCCCAAAAGTGCTTGTATATAGCGGAGGTCGGTACCGTTCTCAAGCAAGTGGGTAGCAAAACTATGACGAAGCATTTGAGGGGTCACCTTTTGATTGATACCTGCTCGTTGGGCACTATTTTTCACCACGTTTTGCACACTTTTGGCGGAGTATTGGGCCTTGCTTTGACCTTCAAACAGGTATTTCTTGGGTAAATATTGTTGACGATAACTTTGTAGATCAGCCAATAAATTGCTCGACAGCATCACTTCACGATTGGGCTGTTCTTTGGTATCCCGTACTTGAATACACATTTGCCCGGCATCGATATCGATAATTTGTAAATTGAGCACCTCCGAAAGTCTTAATCCTCCACCATACAGTAATTTTAAAATACAACGATGTTTGAGATTGGTGGTAATGCCAATCATTTCTTTAATTTCTTCAGGACTAATGTACTTAGGCAAAGTGGTATTTCTCTGTTTAGGGTAAAGTAAGGATAAATCCAGTTTTCGGTGATGTACCAGTTCATAAAACTTTCCAATTGCTCCCAACATTTGTTTGTGGTAAGCATGGCTTATTTTTTCAGTTTTTTTTAGATGGATGATATAGTCTCCTATATCGCTTTCGGTCGCTTCTTTCACCTCGTTTTGATCAAAGGCTTTGAGAAATTTTCTAAGACAACTTCCGTAAATTTTGATGGTACTGAAAGCGTAACGATGATCGGATAATTTCTGCTTGAAGTCCGCAACCAATTGTTGGATAACCAGGTACGACATGCTTTTTATCGTTTTTTATGATAGCTGTCTAATTATAGCTTAAAATACCCAGAAAAGCAATTTTATTGGGTAGAACTGAGGTAAATAAAAAATGGATAAACGAATGTTTTGAGAAAGCAAAATATGGAATTGATATATTCAAATATTACCTCAGAAAACAATCAAAATATACATCCACTTTTAATTCACATCAAATGAACAATCTTACAATTCCATTGGTCAATAGCACTGGGCTCAGCGCTGCCGATTATACGATCTATGTACTCGGATTTTCTTCTACTTCGCAAAAGTATCTTTCAGTAGGAAACGATAAAGTAGCCAGTTTCGTAGACATTCCTGATACAGATGGTACCCTTCCAGTATATAAGTTGGGATCAGAAATTACCAGCATTGCAGTAGATGCTACCCCTAGCAGTACTCAGGCTAACCTACCGGCTAATCCAATAGATGGCGCACGTATCTATTTTTTTGTGGCTAAAAACAGTCAGTTTTCCTCAGGTCCTCAGATCCCCTACTCCAATAGTGGCAAGAGCATTCAAAATGTGACCAACCCTCCTACCCCTACCATTCCTCCCCAAAATGTAGCTTCTCCGCCTTATACTTTTGTAGAGTTTACCTTGGTTAACCTTGCCTATGGAGCCGTCATTGACAGTCAGACCGTAGATGGATTTGTGTTTCCGGTTACGATTGGGTTAAATGACAGCCTTGGCACGGTGGGGCAACCTGATAGCATTGACAGAAATGATGTCATCAATGCTTATGCTCCTTTTACCAAAGCCCTCGGAACTGAAGGAGACCCTTTTAATAAACTAAAATATACCAATAATGAGGGTGGTTTGCTAAACCCAGGAGCCTACTTGGGGGATACCACCAGTGCGGGAGATTTCAAAAACTTGACTAGTGTGCTCAATACTTTGTTTGACGATGACCTCAATACCTTTTTCTCGGATGCTTATAATGGTTTGACGCTACAAGGCGTATCTGCCAATAGTATCAAGGCTGATGTATATGTAGCCACCAATGGGGTGCAACCTTTGCCCAACAGTAAGTTCAGCCATGCTGCTCTTCAGTTTAAAGGTAAAAATTATGGTCAGACTTTTAATATCTATAACCCTATAGGAATCAGTGTGCTCAGTTATTTAAAAGGTACAGAAGAAAGCGCTATCCTGGGTACTATTCTTAACTACACGCTCACTTTTAGCGAGCCTTTGCCGGCGGGTACTCCAATTTTGGCGGGTATGTACGTACAAGGAGCCGGAACCAACCCCAGTACTACTGTCAAGGCAGTGAATACCAATGACAGCAATGAGATTACTTCCATTACCTTCGATGCGGATTTGCTCAACCCTGCTCCCGGTTCTCAATATCGTTTCTCTAAAGTTCAAAGTATGTTTTACACCAGTGGCAACATGGTATTTGCCAACCAAGGGGTATTTGCCTATGCTGAGGGCCTGACTCAGGATCAGGGCACGGTGATCAAGAACTTGCAAAATCAAATTGTGACTGCTTTTAATCGAGGAGTAGCCCTGTTATCCAAAGACAAATTGGGAGACGCTACCGCTCAGTGGGGAATCCAAACCGATTGGTATCCAGAAGGGGTCAAACAAAATATTTTTTCGTTGTTTATGCATACTGCCAAGGTTGGTGATACGCCCATTTTCTTGCAGGCATCTGGCTCGGTCACTTGTGCCCGTAGTACCACCATGGGGCAAGCTTATGGTTTTGCGTATGACGAAAACGCTCCCACTCCCCCCGAAGTACCGTCAAAGTTTGATCCTTTGCCCAGTGATACTACCACCATTACCATCACGCTTGGTTCTTGGGGTGAATCTGCTCAGTAATTACCTCTAAAATTTACCCTAAATACTCCCTGCCCGTGAGGTAAGCATGAGTATTTGGGGTATTATTTGATCTGATTTTCGTTCATTTTTTTTCAATTGGTTTTATTCGCATAGGCAAGATTTACTAAATTTAGTAACTCATCAATATCCTTTCGTCTAAACAAATCCAAGTATATGAAAAACAACCGCAGCATTACTGTACAGGATGATTTCCTTGCTACGCACCAATTACCAAAAACTTCTCCTCCAGCAGATTCGCTCTTCTGGAAAATGTGGAATGCTTGTAAAGACATTGCTCAGGATGCCCTCAATACCGCTTTTATTCAAGGCATCAAAGCAGGTACCCTCGACCCGGTAAAATATGGAGGATTTAACGTAAGCGATGCCTATTACTGCTTCCAAGGTGCCCAAGATTATTTGGATGTAGCCAATCGGGCTACCCATCCTACACTCAAAGCTTTTTTGTTGAAAAAACACAATAGCTATCAAACATACAATGATACTTTTCCTACTACTTGGCACGTAAAAGATGCCACGGGTATTGTACCCACCAAGGTTTGCAAACAATACGCGGCTTTTGAATCTCAGGTGGCTACCAATGAAGCGCCTATCTATACCCTTATTACGATGTTGCCTTGCGAATATCTTTGGGCCTGGCTGGGTCAGGAGCTTTCTCCACCTGCCACTGGAAATTTGTACGCAAACTGGATTACGGGTAATGACTATCCAGATGGTGCTTATACGATGGGAAATTTTATAGAGATCTACCGCAAGGAAAATGCAATAGATGAGCCTAAAGCATTGCGGTTGTACAAGCAAGCCATGACTTATGAGTATGAAAATTTTAAAACCGCTACAAAGTGAGGTAAGTCCCTCTCAGGCCCGATAAGTTTTTGAAAAATATCAGGCCAACATTTTTCTACTCACTTAACGACATCACGCTACAACACCTTCATTGCTATGTTTACAAATACCATAACCAATGTAATAAGTAAAACTACATAAATAACTTAATCCATTTCGCTCATCTCTTGCCGCCATGCTTCTCTAAAAAATAGTGCGAATAACGCTGCTATTCGCCAATTTTTCAGATCGCTTGACAACAAGATATTACACCAAATTTGGATTAGTTTATTTTTTCCGTTTTACCAAGCCCCTAAATAAACTTAAACAAAATCAATATGAACAATCAAAAAACTGGTTCAGGAAAGTGTCCAGTGACTGGACAAAGCCAAAGTACACAAACAACCGATGCATTTACTACGCTCTATGACACGTTTACCGGAGGAGACCCCGATTATGATCAAGATGTATACGAAAGCTCAAATGCTATAGCAGTAGCCATTGAAAACCAAGCCATCAACCAATCTCCTTTTGATGATATGTTGGTAATTGGCGGCCAACATATGGTACTTTATCACTCTACCAATGACAAAAAGAGCTTCCAATTTGATGATTATCAGGTAATTCGTTTTAGATCTACCGATCCCTCTAGCACGGTATCTACTGGATTTACTGCCATTACTTCCATGTCGCATTTGTTACCCACCTTGGCCTATTTTGGACAAGCCCTTAGCAATATCAAAAAGGTAAATGGTGATGAAACTCGTATTCAGGGGCTCATTACCAAGTTTAAGGAAGATATAAGTGGGGTAAAGTATTATTTAAATGCCGCAGATGGTTGGTTTAAACAAGCAAGCTTGGCCGCAGTATATACTGAAAACGAGGCTGATATCAAAAAAGTGGGCAATTGGATACTAGATAAGGCCAATGCTTTTCTGGAAGCCAAGTACGTTGAAGACAACTATTCTTTTACGGTAGAGGATGTACGCGATTATTTCTTGCCCGCAGCCTCTCAAGAAACCTATTTGGCCACTTGCAGTGTGCTCACGTCTACTTTTTGTGTGGTATTGATGGAGGTCGCCTACAACCTCTACAACAAATATAAAGATACCGTGTTGAGCAAGGTAGATTGGGCCAACGTCAAAGTAGTCATCAGTGGTCAGTCGGGATCATTGGCATCGGGGGTAAATGTGACCACCAATAGCACCTTGAAACTGGTCAATTTCTTTGCTGAATTGGTTTCAGGAGCGCCCATTAACCCCAAAAATATTTTCATTGAGCCTTTTGTTGATTTACCCGAAACGGTAAAGGATACTTACAATGGCTGGGGAGATAAAGTCAGCACCGAAAGTCCAAACGGAAAATTGACCAGTGAGGAGGCCGAAGCTTATCTGTATAGTTTCAACGCACACTGGTTGAACCTAAAAAACCGAGTAGACATTAGCGAAACTTTGTTCAACAAATTATACTACCCCAAAGACAAGGCTTCTCAATCTTTTGACATTGCCGATAGAATAGAAAAAATGTATGAAAGTACACCCAGCATAGAGTCAATGATTCCTTTTGACCTGCCAGCTACGGGTACTTATACCCCAGATGTGTATTTCACCACTGCACGGGTGGCGTTTACAATGGTGGACTACCGTGATACGATCTCGGATAGTGTAACTGCTTATATTTTAGATATTTGGAAAAATCAGCAGTACCCCGCTGAAAAAGATTTTACCATACCCGGAATGGATTATCCTTTTGAGTCATTATAAGGCCAACAGTAAAAGCAAAACGCCTGTTTATTTTTTCTGTAAACAGGCATTTTTATTTATAAAGAATCAATATCACTCAGATTCAATCCATTGCATTTTCAAGTAGTTGTTTGATCTTAAAGTATCCGTCAAAAGTAAAATAAGCCATCACCTTGGTCTGATAATCATCCCAACCCAATTCTACTGGTACTTTCAGGGTATTGCGATCGATCTTTGCCTGGCTAAAATCAGGATGATAAAAGACATTTTTCTTGCTCTTGAGAAAACGATGTGCTTCTTGTCCAATTTTATCTCGGGATAGTTGCTTTAAACCAAGCCATTGCGATACATAGGCAGCAAAATATGGGACAATGCTTTTATATGCTTGTCGACTTAGCTCGACTTTGGCCTTTTAAATTACAGAACCCTTCGTGGAAATAGCAGTTAA
>CALDJV010001060.1 GCA_937899305.1 uncultured Cytophagaceae bacterium | reverse complement strand
CATATGCCCAAACTGAGCCACGCCAATAGCCAAGTGGCCTCATTTAGTTTAGGGTATTCTCCTAATAAGAATTCAGGTAATATACCCGAGGTAGCCAAGTTATTGATTGAGGTGAAAAACAAGTAAAGCGAAGCGTACAAATAAACCTGATGCTTGGTTAAAAAAAACAAGCTGGCCAAGTATAATAGTAAAGTCCAGAGCAAGGCATTGAATCCTCCCAATATGAGATTTCTTGCCTTAAATTTGCCATACCAAGCCTTTACAGTATACAGTTTTGGGTCGATGAGTGGAGGGCGGTCATCCAGGTTTTTGAGCCGAAAGTAAATGGTAGTGGATTTATTATCGGCTTTTTTATAGAGTAATAGGGGAAATGGGGCGTTGCGTCCTTGGTTTATTTTTTTTTGCGAAAGTGGTACCAATCTGCCCGTTTTTTCGTGTAGAAGCTGGGTACCTGTTTGTATGTATACATCTCCCAGGTTGGCCGAACCAAGATAAAACACAAATTTCTGATCGTACTTCGAGAGGCTTTTCAATGTAATGCGCCCCCAATAACTATAGTCAGGGTGCGTTTTGGAGCCAAATTTTTTGAAGGGTATAAAATGCTTGTATTTTACTTCCGGATAAGTCAATTGATTGGAGGTATCTTCTAACACTTCGAGATCATCGTGCAACAGATATAAAGATTGAGCGGGGTAATCAATGGTATAGGTCGACTGGGCCTGGCACAACAGCGAGGCAAATGTGAGGTAAATAGTTGTTATCAGTAATTTCATATATCCCACAGGTATTTGTCTTGACCTTAGAAAGATAGTTTGTAAAAGAGAAAAGGACTGAAACACAAAGTACAACAAAAAGCCTGCTTTAGGCGTATCTATATAAAACTTAATATTACCTTTGTGTTAAGAATTTGTTATGCAAAAATGATGACCAATACCTATAAACATATCTTGGTACTTGATGATGAAAACGGGCATTTGACCGCTACCCTGAAGGGCGTAGTGTTGGACAAAACGGTGGTATACGAAAGTAGTATGTGGTCAGGAATACAAAACCTGGAAAAATTGCACCATAAAAATAACTTCCCTGACTTGATTATATTGAATTGGGAACCTGAACGTCAAGATGCAGAACGTTTCTTGAAAATATATCAGGCTACCTTTTACCCTCGTCATACTACTACTCAAGTGATACTGATATCTGGGACACCTCAACTGCTACGATGTAAAAGAGCAGCAGGTTATCCATTTCTGAAGACAATTATGCCCAGACCCATTTCGTCCAACTTATTGAGACAAGCATTGGCGGTGGCCTGAGCAAGGTATGTGTATAATTGGACTTGGTATTTATAAAGGGATTTCTTCCTTGAGTTTGGGTGTAATCCGTGAGCGAAATAACATAATAAGATTGTTGATTTCGCTAATACTTTCAGTATTTCTAATTAATTCGTAGTACAACAACTCATCTATCACGGGCTCCAACTGAAATCCCCAGTACATGTACATCAGCGGGTTGATCCATAGGCGACTACCCGATGTGCGAGAGGTAGCGTGATAATCACCATAATGTCCCTCCAATGCACTTACAATGGAGTTGGCCACAATGCTAGGGTGAAAAGACATCTTTTCGTTGGCATACAAAGTAGCATCACGCAAAGCATTGGCCTCGGCCATCCCTGGAGTGAGCGAAAAACAACCTAAAAAAGCATTTTTTTGACTTAAGCGGGCTACATTTTCTAAAAATTGAGCGTGTGGTACCCCGTGAAAATCGTCTACTCCAAATCCAAGGCATACCAATAATTTTTGGGCTACCTTGGCCTGAAATACCGCCCCCATAGAGGCTACATCTTCGGTAGGTGTTCCTAATCCTGCTTCGTCGCCTCGCATCAAACTATCAGTACCACCATCTACCAATACCACTGCGTCCAAGTCAAGGGTATCTATCAATTCTTGGTAAGCATCTCGCAATAGCACCACGCCCGCTTTGATAAAACTATAAATGGCTACCTGCTCGCCTACACTTTCCAACCATTCACACAAATATTTTTCGGGAAAATAACTGGTTCCACTGTTTTGGGCGGTTACTTTCCAGGTCACCTCATTGATTTGTTTGGCATCGGTTCCAGCCAGAAAGGTAAACGAAAGGTTGGCTAAGTATACTTTTTTGCCCATTTGCCGCAAGGCAAAGTAAAGCGGCAAGCCACTGTAGATGTCAAACCCTCCGCCAGCACCTGCCAATAGAATATTCTCAGCTTTCTCGAGGGTAGTAAATAATGGAATCTGATGTAAATGATAAGCCATTCTTTTTTTTAATGATGTACCTACAATTTACAAAAATCATCATTCTTTGACTACCTCTTGGCCAAATTTTGTGTACCATTTTTTGAGAATTTTTTCGGCAGGTTTGCCCTGAGGGGTATAGCCTCGGTTGGTTTTAGAATCAATCCTGCGATAGTAAGAGTTGAGGCCATACCACTTCCAAATAAAGCCTCCCGCAAACCAAGGTTGAGGGCTCAGGTTTTGAAACAAAGCCTCTAAGGCATTGGATTGGCCTTCAAAATGAACAGGCTGGGTTTGGTCACTCGATACCCAAGGCTCCTTGGCGGTGTGATAAATACTGCGATAGCCAAATTCAGTAAACAAAATAGGTTTTTGGTTTTTGACTTGCACCTGTTTCATTTCTTGGAGCCAGCGTTGCCAACCTTGCTTGAGGGCAATCATAGTAGGGGTTTTGGCGTCACTCAAGGGAAAATAAGCGTCTATTCCAATATAATCCATCTGATCCCAATAAGGAAAACGTTTGTATTCGTCCCAATTGGCGGCGTAGGTGAGTTTACCCTTGTATACTTTTTTGACTGCCTTGATAAACGAGGGCCAAAACTGTGGGCGGGCTTTTACAAAGCTTTCCAGCTCGGTACCCAAGCAAAATATTTCTATCTTGAGCGAGTCGGCCAGGCGAGCATAATGCAAAATATATTCTTGGTAACTGGTCTCCCATTGCTGCCATTTTTCGGGTTGGTCAAAAGTCAGCTTTCCAGTAAATCCTCCTCTTATGATCCACAAATGAGGTTTGAGCATGATTTGGAGTTTTTCCTGACGGGCTTGTTTTACATATTCTATAATACCTTCAGTCTTTTCGCCCCACCATTGGCGTTCTGTATCAAACCGTATTCTGGTCGATCCCTTGAAGCAAAAAGCATAAGGCATAAACGAAACCCAGCCCGCATTTATCTTTTTGATTGCGGCAAAAGTAGCCTGAGTGGGTTTTCGGGGTGAGCTCACAAAACTGACCCCATCTATGATTTGCTTGGATTGGGAGCCATTGGTTGAGGTATTTTTTTTTATTTGACAACCGCCCAGTACCCATACCAAACTGAGCAAAATAATGCGACTGATATTTAAAACCTTATCCATCTTAGACCAAAATTAAATGTTTCTCCTGCCCCCTGATTTCTACCTACCACGTATTTTTGATATTCTCCTTGTAGCTCTAGTACGCCTGGTACAATCTGCCAACGGAGCCCCAGGCCCAAATCTCCCCAATAACCGTTGATTTTTGCTTGACTCGTGAGGGCAATGCCTGCCTGTAAGTTAACACTCAATACTTTAGAAGTGAAATAACTGAGGCGACCTCTGAAAGGGAACCTGACAATAGAGGCTTGCTCGCTGTTGCTTTTAGGAATAGAAATAGAGGCACCTGCCTCGAAAAAGGTATACAAATTATCGGCAATTGGAGCATCATAAAAGAGGGTGTTGACCCACCAAAAATGGTCCTCCGCCAAAAAAGGTTGCACAATATCTTGACTTTCCAGGTTTTGCGTGATTGGCAATAAAATTTTACTCCCCAACGATAGCCGAGGCTTCTTTTTATTGGGGCGCCAGCGTATACCTACCGCTGCGTAAGCCAAGGCCGTACGGGCACTGTCAGTACCAGTAAAGCGATATACTTGCAAGGGTGAATTTTCGGGTAAATCTACTCTCACCGATTTGAGCCATACTTCAGCTTCCACATTGAGGGTACTGTTTACCCCATAGGCAAATTGATGCTGAGAAGTAAAAAAAGTGATGCGGTCTCGGGCAGGAAACTTGGTGCCATCTTCGACATACAAGTCTTTTTGGGTATACAACAGATTCCAAAAACGGTAAGAAAACTGTTGTGGCTGGAGCAATACTGCTGGAGTATAATTTAATAAATTACGCGTCGAGTCCAACTGGGCTTGCGTATGGTAATTGATTGCCATCAAAAAAATAAAAAGTAGGGGCAGTTTTTTCATTGCTAGTCTACAATTGAGTGCGATTATTTAGGGAGGGTGCAATAAATAGTCTCCCTATTAG
>CALDJV010001059.1 GCA_937899305.1 uncultured Cytophagaceae bacterium | reverse complement strand
GCTATTGGAGCTATTAACAGTTTTATAAAATAGAAGGGGGCGAACATGTTGTTACCTTGGGATTGTTTTTTTTCAGGTAAGCGATTTGGGCCTGTATAAAGCCTTTTAAATCAAAGTAGGTTTTAGACGCATTGGTAGCTTGATTGGGGTTTTCACAAGCCACCAAAGACATGAGCATAGTCAAAATCAAACAAGTACCCAATAAAAATTTATAAGATGATATTTTTTTCATTCGTGTATAACCTTTATTTTTCAGAAGTTTTGCCCTTACCATTGTCAGGCAAGAAAAATCAAAGAGAGTTTTCGCTTTCAAAAGTAAAAACATTAATTTTAAACTAATCATTCAATTTTCAGGCGCAATATCTTTCAACAGACCAACCTGTAAGCAAGAACGAAACTACTAAGTATGAACAACTTAGATCTTTACAAAGCACATTATTTGGCTCGTCGCTGTCAATTTATTTTATTTGATAAAAGCGGCCAATTGTTGCAAACCTGTAACACCCTGGTAGATCTTAGTGATTATCTTCATCAATCCATATTTCCGATATTCCCCTTCTTGGAAAGCATCCAGGATACGCTGGTGTTGCTTCAGCCTCACGATGAACCATTATCGTTTCCTCGGCTCGAGCATTTCATCACTGGTCTAGACACCCCGTTCAAACTATTAGATTGTCGTATAGAGTGCATTCTAGATAACCAAAAACCTACCATTTTGTTGGTGATAGAATATCACCCTGATGCCCATGATTATATTTTTCAGATCCAACAAGAGGGAAAAGAGTCAGCGATTCAAAAAGAGTTCCTGGCATTGCGAAATCGGTCTATTGAGCTGGAAAAAGAATTATTGGAACTCAAAAATGAGGAACTTAAACGGATAGAACAATTTAAGACCAATTTTTTTGCGGAGATTAGTCACGAATTGCGTACCCCGCTCAACGGAATCATTGGCTTGACCGAACTATTACTGGAGGTAATGACCAATCCACATCATGCTGATTACTTACGGGCAATTCAATCATCGGGAAATCACTTGGTGACGATTGTAAATGATGTGCTGGATATGTCGAAGCTGGAGTCGGGGCAAATGCAGTTTGAAGAAACCCATATCGACTTACCAGAATTGTTGCAAAATGTGGTTTTGAGCTTTAAACAAAACCTGACTGAAAAAGGAATTGGAGTCAGTACAGAGGTAGGGGCTTTGGTGCCTCAGTCGGTATTGGGAGACAAAGTACGTATCACCCAAATACTCTACAACCTGTTGGGGAATGCCATTAAGTTTACTAGTAAAGGAGAGGTCAGTATCTCAATCAATCGGGTAGATAATAAGGTACCACTCAATGGCGCTTCCGCGCAAGCAAAACCGGAGACCCAAGAAAAACCAGAATACTTTGAACTCGAGTTTACAGTGCGGGACACGGGCATTGGTATAGCCCAAGATCGTTTGAAATATATTTTTGAGCCTTACAAACAGGCTAGCGAAGATACAACACGGTTATATGGTGGTACTGGATTGGGCCTTACCATTGTAAAACAATTGGTAGAGCTGCAAGGTGGAACGATTGAAGTACAGAGTGAGTTGAACAAAGGAACTAGTTTTCACTTTGTGTTGCCTTTCAAGTTGGCCACCGACTTGCTGACTCAAGCGGTACATTATCCCAATTTTCGTCATTCTATTCTCACTCCTTTTGAAGTTCCTATGCGGGTTTTGTTGGTAGATGACAACGACGTTAACCTGTTGTTTGCCCGACAAGTATTACAAGAATGGAATTGTTTGGTAGAGGTTGCCCACAATGGTAAACAAGCCGTAGAACTATTCAAAGAACACACCAGCCACGCCCATTTCGATTTAATATTGATGGATGTATACATGCCCGAAATGAATGGAACTGAGGCGGTGCATTACATTCGAAAGGTTTTGCAAGTCCCTCCCAGTACTACGCCCATTATTGGCCTGACTGCGTCGGTCACCAAACAAGAACGGGAAGCCGGAGTATTGGATTTGATGGATGATTACTTGCTCAAACCTTTCAAGAAAGAAGATTTATACGCTAAGATTGTACAATTGACTCAAGTGACTAAGAAAGAAACGTATATTGATATGAGTTACCTCGAGGAGGTTTCTATAGGGGATTCTAGGTTTATTATGGACATTGCCGATTTGTTTTTCAACCAAACGTCGAGGGATATCCAAAGGGTACACCAGCTTATGAACCAACGTGACTGGGAAGATATGGCGTTGGCGGTACACAAAGTGAAACCGACTTTTAAGCTTTTAGGAATAAAATCGGCTGAGAAAAATCTTGAGAAACTACAGCGTTATGCCAAACAGGTAGTACACCTCGACGAAATGCCGTTGTTGCTCAAAGAAGTAGAAGATATTTATCAACTAGCGGCAAACGAACTGCGACAAAAGCTGAACTGAGTCTTTTTAGTTGGGAGTTTTATTTAGTCCACAGTCGATGGTCCATAGTCCATAGTAGCGCAAAGCGATACAAATTAATCGTCGCCTAGCGCAGCCATTTAACAATGCAACAATAAGCCGAAGGCGGAACAATATAGCAATACAACCATTTAACAATATAATTTTATAGCCTGAAATCAGGTTAATGAACGGAGTGGCTTACTTATGTAATGTTTTATGGTCAATGTAATTGCTATTGCTCCAATAAGTTGAGAAATTGAAATCAATCATTTGATTACGAACAATGATTCTATCACAATCATTGAAAAAGTGATTTTTCTTCTTCATCAACTTCAACGAACAACAGAATGGATCTTCAGCACAACAATTCAGCGGCCAAACCTGAACAACCTTTAAACGATCAAGTTATTGCCGAATTAGGCGATCTCCACGTTTGCCAGGTAGGACAACACAGTTTAGAAAAATACACCCAATTTATTTACAATATATATGTAGACAGCTTCGGCCAACGGAGTGGATGGCAACCTTCTGTCAAAGACTACGAATATATGCTGGAAATCGATCGCCAACATTTCCCTCACTCTTATTATGTAGTGTTCAAAGACCAAGCAGGCAACTACGTGAGCGGAGGCAAAATTACCCGAAAAGTCCCTGCTCTTAAGTTCAACATCGAAACCAAACTTCACTATAATTTGGAGGAATACTTTGCTAAAGCCAATATTATGGTGCGCAATTATTGGCACATTGGCCGCCTGGCTACCAACAAACGTGCGCTGAAAAAGGCCAAAACTTTGGTTTCATCTTTACAAATTTTGAACAAACTGATAGAAACTTTTGGAGCCATCGTGACCAAAAGTAAGCATCAAGTAGTCGTTGCCGAACTGGATGCCTTGGCTTATCGGATTTTTAAAACCATGGGCATCAATGTACAACGAATGGGAGAGGGGATTGAATCCTTGGGTTCTTTGAAATATCCAGTGTTTATACTAAACGATGACGTGAGGCATTGGATGCAGGCTCGAGGGTTATAAAAAATGCTTTTTTAAGACGAATGACCTGCTTTATGTACTATTGAGGTGTATAAAGCAGGTTTTTCTTTGTCAATATTGATAATCCCCAAATACTTACCAGTTTGCCATAATAGACGGGTTGCTTGTGTTTTTCTGGGAAATTGTACAACTTAAGGAAAATAATGATCAGATGATGGCAGAAAAAAATAAAAAGTTTAAAAACCAAAAGGGTTTGGAAGTTTATCTGAGAGCCAAGGATAGTAAAACTTTAGATGAACACAAACAAATAAGATCATTGAGTTTGCATTATTCCAAGTTCACTGATTTGCCACCCGAAATAGGACAACTCGAAAACCTAGAGTACCTAAGTTTGAGATCCTCTAAAATTGCGACCTTACCTCCCGAGATTGGACAACTTAAAAAACTCAAATCCTTAGATTTGGCCTATACAAATATAGTGGAGTTATCACCAGAAATTGGTCAACTTGAGAGCCTGGAGAAGTTAGATTTGCAAAGTACGATTGTTAAAAAGTTACCAGCAGAAATAGGTCAGTTACCTAATTTACACACTTTGTACCTAGGTATTACAGCCATTGAAGAGATCCCCCAAGAAGTGGTTCAATTGACCAAATTGAACCTGCTCAACTTGAACTATTCAAATCGCTATCCAAAAAATCTACATCATTTTGCTCATTTGGAGTTTTTGTTATTGTATGGTAGCGAGTGTCAAACTTTTCCAATAGAATTGACTCAAATAACCACACTGAAAAGTATTGATTTGAGCCATTCAGCAATCACTACATTGCCTCCCGAAATAGGAAATTTGACTTGCTTAGAATCCATTGATTTGAGGTATGCGAATATAGATACATTACCTCCAGAAATTAGTGATTGCTCTAACTTACAATTATTGAATTTAAATTTTACCAAAATTACTGAGTTGCCCCCAAAAATTGGCCTATTGGATAAGCTTCAAACGTTGAAATTAGCCCATACCAAGTTAACCAAGTTGCCTCCTGAGATTGGTGACTTGGCAAATTTGAAAACGTTGGACGCCAGCCAAATAAGAATTTCTGAATTACCTATCGAGATAAGTAAACTTGACAAGTTACAAGACCTGAATTTAAATGGGACTTTCCTGACTCAACTACCTTCAGAAATTGGGAAGTTAACTCAACTGGAATCGCTCAATCTCAATTCGAGTAACCTGGTCGAGTTGCCTCCTGAAATAGGAAGACTTACTCAGTTAAAGTATTTAAAATTACATGGTACATATATCGAGAAATTACCGAAGGAAATCATTCATTTGAAAAACCTGATAGCGTTGCGCTTGAGTGGTTCGGTATTTTCAGTAATTCCTCCTGAACTTGGCTGCCTTTCGCAACTTCAGGTATTAAACCTGCGAGAGACCCCAATCGAGGAAGTACCTAAGGAGCTATATACTTTAAAAAACCTCAAAAACTTAGATATTACTTTTACAAGTATAAAAGAAGTGCCCGCTGAGGTAAGACAAATTCCTGGATTAAAGATTCATATTACCAAAGCAACAAGTATTTCTTCCCATAACTCCTTACACAAAAGTTACCAACTAAGGTCAACTGCAAAACCCAACTACGCCCCCAAAGGCGTAGAGCTTGACCTCATCGCTTATGTCGATACCGAACAGCACGAGCAAATAGAACAAGCCAAACAAACATTGGTGCATTTTGTGGGAGAGTTGGGACTGACTCTTAAGCAGGGTGAATCAGATGATCGACTGCCTTAAGTAACGCGTTCGCAATAACTGTCCGATTTACACTTATTCCTCTTTGTTACACTTCGTTACTTTTATTGCCCGTAGCCCTGCTACGAGCTCAAAAAGCGCCTCGTTTAACTTTGAGCAATTTCATTAAACCTCGACACTTATTTTGAAAGCGTTACTAAACCGTAGTTTTGATTGTTTTTTGAATGGAAATTGATGAAATTACCTGAGCATATCATACCAATAAGGTGGAAGAAAATGAACGATGATCAAATAACGAAAAATGAATCCCCCAAATTTGCTACCCAAAAGGCCTTGGAAACCTTCCTCAAAAACGAAAAAAATCCTCAGTTGGTGAGGGAACGAAACCAAATGAAGTCTTTGGTTCTCAATGCGGAGCACTTTACGGCTTTGCCCCCTGAAATAACCAAACTTACCAACCTGGAATTGCTGAGTATACGAAAGTCTAAGATTGAGGAGCTTCCGGCTGAGATTGGTCAACTTGCTTCACTCAAAACCCTGGATATGGGATACACTTGTGTGCGGGAACTCCCTGTAGAGCTGGGCCAACTGACTCAACTTGAAGTGCTTGACCTGCAAAATAGTTGTATATCGGAACTCCCGACGGTGATTGGCCAGCTCACCAACTTGCGCACCTTGGCGATGGGGAATGGTTACATTGAGCAAATTCCGGTGGAGATGACCCAACTCACTAACCTTACCACGTTAGATCTGAGTTATTCTGACGCATTGCCCCAAGGAATAGAATATATCACCCAAATAGAAACGCTTATATTGTTGGGTACTGATTTTAATGAGTTTCCCATTGAAGTCACTCGGCTCAAAAACTTAAAACACCTCAATTTAAGGCGTTCGACAGTAGCCGTCATTCCTTCCGAATTGGGAAACCTGACCCATCTGCAGAGCTTGAACCTGAGTCGCACTTTGTTTGCCATGTTGCCTGCTACCATTGGTCAACTGACCCATCTCGAGACCCTGGATTTATCACGTTCTAAAATCAAAACCTTGCCCCCTGAAATAGGGAAACTGAAAAAACTGGAGGTCTTGGTGCTTAAAGAATCAGACTTTGAAATTTTACCGCCTGAAGTTGGCCAGCTCAGCCACCTGGAACAATTATACCTGAGTCATACACCGCTGAAGTTACTACCACCCGAAATAGGAAAGCTTGATAGACTAAAAGTATTGGATTTGAATTCTGCGCATGTGCAGGATTTTCCACCCGAAATAGGGCAATTACAAAGTTTAGAGATCCTGAAGTGTGATTACCTGGCGTTTGATAAGGTACCCAAGGAAATACAGCAACTGAAAAATTTGCAGTACATTGTTTTGAGCAATACCAATTTAGACACGTTTCCGGTGGAGTTGCTGGAGCTACCCAATCTCACTGCGATGAGCTTCAAAGGTACCGAGCTAAAAGCCTTGCCCAGGGAATTGACCAATCTCAAGAAACTGCGGGAATTGAATATAGAAAAAACGACGATTAGGGAGATACCTCTGGAGGTAGAAACTATGCCTGGTTTAAAAATACTCAAAACAAGTAAAGCAGTTCCAGTGAGGGCTCAATATGCCCGGGCCAATTCACTGTTAGCAGGCAATGCACTGGCTAACCAAGGCGTGGAGCTTGAAATGACTGGCTATTTCGAGGCAAACACTCAAGAGGATGAAAAACAAATCAAACAAACCTTGACGTTATTTTTTGACGAATTAGGATTTACTATTAAGCCCAACCCCCAACTTTAACAATGAGACCACGTAAAAACCAACCCCAAAAGCAGAACCAAAACGAGCATCGCTATACTGACAAGGTATTTGAATTTTGGCAGCAAATCGCAGCAACGGATGATTATACCATACTTGACAAACGTACTACTCGAAGCGAATCTTGGCTAAAAAATCAGGCGACCAAGATTAGCTATGAAGATGGCCAAACCCAGCTGGTGGCTACCCTTGGACTGAACCAACCCAATAAAAGCCTAGACAAGTTTGGGGCTAAACGAGCCCTTTATGTGCTTGTAGAGGGATTGCAATCCATTGCTGAATTGGCGATGGTAATGGGATATTTATTGGTGGTAAAATCTGCTCCAGACGAAAGCCCCACCGAAAAACCAGAAGAAGACCCAGGAGAAAACTTGGAAAAAGAACGGGCTCAATTCAAAATCTACAACCTGACATCTGCCCAGCACAAAATCATCATCAACAATCCTTCGTTATTGCAAATGTCCTTTCGGCTGGAAATCTCACTGGGTTTGAACGAAGCACAAATGATTGTTTTCGACGAAGGAAAGGTATTGGAGGGTTAAGTAAAACGCTTTGTTTGGAGTGCTTAAAACTTTCTTGTAAAAGAGGTTCCGTTAAATTGATATACTCCACTAGGATTGGCGCCCCCAAACCACATTTTACCTTGTTTACTGCAGTAAATAACCCAAATGTGTTCGCTGAGAAGCCCATCTTGAGCAGTGAAATTCTTGAGCGATCGCCCATCGTATCGCCAAACTCCAGACTGATAGGTACCAAACCATATGTTTCCTTGAGGATCTTCGCCAATAGAAAACACCCGGTGCAGCGTATTGCCCTGGGTATCACCTTTTTTTAGTTGGTGTTGGGCGGTAAAGTCGATGACATTTTGTCCATCATATTTCAAAACCCCAATGCCATTGTTGCCAATCCAAAGGTTGCCTTTGCTATCCTCTAACAAGCTCCTAATGTGCAAAAAACCACTGGTTTTAGTCAGCCCCAAGTAGGTATTGTCAATGATGGTAAAATCAGTTCCAGTTCCCTGGTAGCCTATTACCGCTCCATAAGTGCCAAACCACAGTCGGTTGTTTTTACCCTTGATAAAGGGCGTGGTAACGGAGTAATAGTTTTGTTCTCCGGCTTGGTACTGGATCGGAAAGGCGTGGTAAGTAAACCGCTGGCCATTGTAGCGATAGACTCCTGGGACTTGCTCGGCGGTATTGTAACCCCGAAGTTGGTCTCCTTTGAACCAAAGGTCGTTGGGGTAGGATTGCCAAGTGTTTGGTGGTTTATAATTTCGTAAGTGATAGGATTTAATTTTTGTGCCATCATAACGACTGATTCCTGCTGCTGTCTCAATCCAAATATGTCCATTTTCATCTTCATAGATGGCCCTGATTTGAGGGTGGCTGAGTTCATCCTTTTCGTTGTAATAAGTAAATGCTGTTTGGTTGGGGACTCCAAAAACCTGCATATTGTGGTGTCTTGGCTTGAGCATAGCAAGCCCCTCGCTATGACTCCCAAACCAAATATTCCCTCGGCTATCTTCTAAAATGGCCCGGATTCCTGAGGTAAACTTTAAGGGAGCTCCAGGCGTTTTTTGATAAGTATTGGATGGTGTTTTACCCGCCACCGAGGACTTTTTGTCTACCTTATTTTGGACTTGGTTTTGGCCATCACAAGCGCCGTTAAAAAACAGCAGTAGCACCAGCCAAAAAGGGAAGCTGTACCGATAAACTAGGACTTGTTTAAACTGCATGCCATCAATTGTTGTTTTTCAAGGTATCCACTCAACGGATAAAGTGAGCTTTCTTTTTTTTGTTAACGATTTACTTGCTTGGTATGAATAAAATCAGCGATTGTTTGCGCATCATATTGATCTTCTACGCCTTGGTCACATAAATGCAGGGTCATATAATTGAGTACCCGATCGGCTCCTTCTATTGCTTGGGGCACCTCACCACGATGAAAAACTCCAAACGTTTTTTCCTCAAACGACTTGCTGTTATTTGCCAACAAAAGACGGTAATGATCTTTAGGAAATGGAGCCAATTCGGTAATGTAAGGGGCAAGTAATTGTTCACTATTTGCAATATTGACGTCTTGATCTCCACCAAAATAATCCGCCAACGACATGTTTTGATCCTCAATATACTTGGTATAATCTGCCACATACACCTTGCTGTCTACTTGGGTAGGTTCGTAACCCAGCATTAAAAAAGAATGTGCCTCGGCACTATCCCGGTGAAATCTACTGGATTGTTGATGGCTAAATCGCCCAATTCCTTGAAAATTGAGTTGTTTGTTCGCGCGTAGTGTGCAAATTTCAGACAAACCCACCTTAAGGGCAATCATTTTTTGTCGGAAGGTTTTTGAATCCATTTGGGCACCCAAATCCTGATAATAAAAACCGGGTTGGGTGGTAGCACTTCTAAAAACGGCTTCATAAATCGCCTGCAATTGTTCGGGGGTGAATGCTACCTCAGGAGATACATTATTCATTTGCTTTTTAATTTGATGGTATACTGCTCAACATTTTTTGGTGGTGGAGGCACCAACCTTTCCTTCATTTGGTCTTACTGATGAGGAAACCAAATGAAACGAAGGTGTAAGATAAGACTTTATCTATTTTTGATGAAACAAAGTAGTTACTCCCTTAAAGACGACTTGTTTATGGTGCTTGAGGTAAGTGGTACCATACGGTTTGACCCACTTTGCGTTTTTTAGCAAGCGGATACATTCTTGGTTGATTCTGTTTGATACTCCTTGGGTAATGACCACCTTTTGGGTTTGCAAACGGGCGTTTACCGTGATTTCAAAGCGAACTTGCTTGCCCTGAAAACGCGCTTTGATCAGTTTTTTGAGGCGAGGGCGAAAATAGTCAGTGAAATCAATGACATCTGAATCGGTTAAAATATTGATGCCAGGCAACCTGGGTACGTGGTAGTTGACCGCCAGATCTGCCTCGATGTTGGGTTTTACCCAATAGTTTTTGCCAAGCTTGGCTTGTAGTTTTTGATGCATAAATGCATTGTAACCCTCCATCCATGCTTCACTAATGTTGTTTTTATCTTGTACTGGCACTCCTATTTTCTTGAATGCATTTACGTAGGCTTTTTGGCGCTCATGGTTTTCAGGATAGCCATAAAATACAAACCTGATAATGCCTTGGCTAAAATCTTTTTGAGCGTTGATTTTGCCCAATTCCCTTTGACTCCTGACTGGGGGAGGAGGTGGTGGTGGGTAAGGTACATAGATTGATTGGTTAAGGTGCTTTATTACCTGAGCGTTGGCTTGTTGGAGTGGGTTTTTGTGGATAAGAAGGGTACGGTTACGCGCCCAATGCATGATATTGGGAGGCAGTGTATTCAGTTGGTTTTTATATAAATCGATGTGTTGCAAACTTGGGATTTGAAAAAGCATTTTAGGGAATACCTTCAAACTATTTTTTCCAAGATTGATGTACCTTAAGTATTTTAGTTTGTCCATTGAGGCGGGTAATTTTGTAAGATGGTTTCCATACAAGTCGAGTTCTTGTAATGCCGTCAATTGCCCTACTTCAGGAGGTAGTTTTTTAAGTTCATTGTAAGGCAAAGACAACACTTTCAATTTTTTAAGTTGTCCAATTTCTTTGGGCAATGCCGTAATTACGCAGTAAATGAGGGTGAGTTTTTCCAGGTTTTTGAACTGGACAATGCTTTTGGGAAAAGGAGTAAAGTGATAATGAGCCAACCGCAGTTGCCTGACTTTTTCGGGGTGTTGTAGTGCGACTTCCAACGAAGTGTATACCTGGCTTTGAGCCCCAACTCCATTTACTTGCCCTAAGAGCAGAATAAATAACAATAACTTCTTCATATACGATCAATTACTTCCTGTAAAATTAACAATATTTAAACAATGGGAATAGTAGAATATATGAAGTGCGATTTTGGGTTTATGAATGGAAAATAGGGGGCACAAAAGTAGCGACTGGTAGCACACATTTTAGCTTATCGTCATACTAAATTAGAGTATTATTGATAATGAGCTAAAAGCAGATACCAGTCAGTTTTTTTGATGATTTCAACCAATGATAATTACCTGGGCTTGGGGCCTATAATGACTCCAAAATTCAAGGTGATTCCGCCCAATTGTCCGATATCTGGCGAACGATAATGGCGGTAGCGAAGGTCAATAAAATACGAGAAAGAGGAAGCAGTATGAAACTCCAGCCCTGCACTTGTATTGATGCTCAACCCTGAGGCCTCATTTGTACGAAACCCACTGGTGTTGTTCACCACAAGCCCAAAACCAATTGTGCCTCGAAAAGATACCTGAGCACTTAGGGGAAGGGTTTGCAATAAACTTACATTCGAGAAAAATTGCGAGTTTGCCCCCGTTCTTGCCCTATAAATTGTGGTGTCAAGGGTACTCTCAGCTCTGAAAAAGCCTAATTCAAATTGAAGCCCAAAACGTTTCCCTTTGACCTCGAGCGCAATATTAGGGGTAAAAAATGATTGGGTTTGTAATGCATCGTTAATGGTTGGATTTTTTAGAAAGAAAACCCCCGCCCCCAACTTAAGACGAGCCTGCTCTCCTTGAGATGCTTTAGGTTTGATTCTAATGGCTTGGGTACTGTCTTTAGGAGTTGCTGGACCGTTGGTTTGCCCATAAGTGGTCATTGTTACTGAAAATAGGAGCATAAAAAGTCCGATTGCGTGTTTGATCATCGTTTGATGTTATTAAAATGTTGAATTGTTTATTGAAGTGGCAAAATTAGTTGAAATTTCATTGAATCATTTGGGTGAAGTAATAATTTATATCAAGCCTATGCTTTTGTCTATCAAGCTTGTGCTTGGTATAGATTAAAAGCAGGGGCTACTTTAAGGTGTCAACTATCAATTGATCGCATACTCAAGTTGCAGTGAAGTATTGGTAAAATGAAGCTTGTTAGTTTTAATAGCTTAATCCCAAAAAATTTTTACCTTTGCAACCTATTTTAAATCAAACCTTTAGAGCGTGATAAAAACACGCTCAATATTAAACCAATACAAAATTCACAGATTCTAAAAATTTTAATCAAACCAACAACATGACGGAAAAAAAATACAAACGCCATTTGGTAACGGCAGCCTTGCCATACGCCAACGGAGCAGCCCACATCGGGCATTTGGCGGGAGTGTACATCCCGGCTGATATTTACGTGCGTTATCTTCGACTTAAAGGCGAAGACGTCATGTTTGTGTGTGGCTCCGACGAACACGGAGTCCCGGTGACCATTCGTGCCGAAAAAGAAGGCATTACGGTGCAAGAAGTAGTAGACAAGTACGACCAAATCATTCGTGATTCTTTCAAAGAATTTGGATTTTCGTTTGACAATTATTCTCGTACTTCGCGCAAAATTCATCACGAAACTGCCCAGGAGTTTTTTGCCGATTTGCACAAGCAAGGCAAACTCGTAAAAAAGACCAGTTATCAGTTTTATGATCCTACTGCGAATCAGTTTTTGGCCGACCGTTTGATCATTGGTACTTGCCCTACCTGTGGTAATCCCGATGCTTACGGAGATCAGTGCGAAAACTGTGGTCGTACCCTGAGCCCCGATGAATTGATCGATCCACGCTCTACTTTGAGCGACGCAGCGCTAGAAAAAAAGGAAACTGAGCATTGGTACATGCCACTGGACCAGTACGAGCCTTGGCTCAAAGAATGGATCTTGGAAGGACACAAAGACGACTGGAAACCCAACGTATATGGGCAGTGTAAGTCTTGGTTGGATTCGGGTTTACACCCCAGAGCCATTACTCGTGATCTGGACTGGGGAATTCCAGTACCATTATCCAATTCTGAGGACAAGGTGTTGTATGTGTGGTTTGATGCCCCCATTGGCTACATTTCAGCTACTAAAGAATATTTCGAGCAAAAAGCCCCGGATGGTTCGCTCAAAGACGAATGGAAAAAATACTGGCAAGACGAAGATTGTCGTTTGTTGCATTTTATTGGCAAAGACAATATCGTATTTCATTGTATTATGTTTCCGGCCATGCTCAAGGCACACGGAGATTACATCGTGCCCGAAAACGTTCCGGCCAACGAGTTTATGAATTTGCAGGAACGCAAGATCTCAACATCGAAAAACTGGGCGGTGTGGTTGCACGAATATTTGCGTGAGTTTGAAGGTAAGCAAGATGTACTGCGCTATGTGCTTACCTCCAATGCACCCGAGACAAGCGATAGTATGTTTACTTGGGAGGATTTCCAGAAACGCAACAACAATGAATTGGCCGATAACCTGGGTAACTTTGTACGTAGACCAGTGGCCTTGACTCATAAATACTATGGAGGAGTGGTGCCCCCACTGAACGCCATCGAGCCCGAAGACCAGGAGTTGATCGATGCGTTGGCCGAATTTCCAGGTAAAATTGGCAAAGCCATCGAAGAATATAAATTCCGGGAAGGTTTGGCCCATTTGATGGATTTATCTCGTTTGGGGAATCAGTACCTGCAAAAGACGTCGCCCTGGTTATTGCACAAAGAGGACCAAAAAGAAAGCCAGAATGGAGGCGAAAAAAAGCACACCGAACGTATAGAAACCATTTTGCATCTGAGCTTGCAGGTGGCGGCCAACTTGGCTTTGTTGTGCGAACCTTTCTTGCCGTTTACCGCAGAGAAGTTACGCACCATGTTGAACCGTTCGAAGTGGAATCCAAATTGCATCCAATGGAACGAAACCGGAGGAATCAACATCATTACTCCAGGGCAAACCATCGAGAAGGCCATTGTACTATTTGAAAAAATAGAAGACAAAACCATTCAAGAGCAAGTGGCTAAACTGGAAGCAACCGATGAGGCCAACAAAGCCGAATTGGAAGCCAAAGATGGGACTACCGAAGAAAAAAGCGCTGAGCCTATCAAAGACGAGATCGTATTTGATGACTTTGTCAAGCTAGATATTCGGGTGGCCACCATTACGGCAGCCGAAAAAGTAAAAAAGGCCGATAAATTGCTGAAATTGACGCTGGACACTGGAGTAGATGTACGCACGGTTTTGAGCGGAATTGCGCAACACTTTACCCCGGAAGAAATCGTGGGCAAACAAGTTTGTGTGTTGGCCAATTTGGCGCCCCGTAAGATGCGGGGAATAGAATCACAAGGAATGGTGCTGATGGCCGAAGACAGTGATGGAAAACTCAAGTTTGTATCGCCTACCGAAGCGCTCCAAAATGGTTCAGTAGTGAGATAAGACCCTACCTCATAAATAAATGAAAGAAATCCCAAACAATCCCGTTTGGGATTTCTTTATATACCTATATATCAACACCTAGTAAAATAGAAAAAATAAAGTTCTATAGTTTAACAAAATATTCTGTCAACAGAAGATAAGTAAAACGGAAAAAATAAACTAATCCAGATTTGATGTAATAGCTTGTTGTCAGGCGACTGAAAAAATTGGCGAATAGCAGCGCTATTTGCACTATTTTTTTGGGACGCATGGCAGCAAGAAATTAGTCAAATGGATTAAGTTATTGATGTAGTTTTACTAAGGTTAAAAATGTAAATTTATTTTGTTACCATTCCCTAGAGATCGATCTGGTCTACTAATCAAACACAATTTACTATGTTAAATGATGACAACATTATTACTGCTCAATTAGAGGAGGATGGACGTACGGACAGCCAATTGAGGCAAATTTCGGAAGATTTGCTGGCCGCTACTAAAGCTACCTTTACGGATGAGCATACCATTAAAATAAGTGATCCCGACCTTGAGGATGAAGACGAGTGGAACCGGGTAATCAAAGTAACGAATGGAGCCAAAGTTGGTGCTTCCATGGACATTCGCTGGGATGCCCATAGGCCTGACCAAGTACAGGTAGAAATAGACGAAAAAACCAAGTTTGGAACCATTGTATTTGCGGTCTGTGTAGCCCCATTATTCTTTCTGGGGATGTATATGGGCATTGAGGAAATTCCTCCATTGGATTTTTTACCTGGATATAAGATTGCCGCAATACTGGGAGGAATTATTCTGGCCATTCCAGGAGGTATTTTGGGAGCAGTTTTGAAGTCAATACTAATGAAAAAAGAGGCCCCCGTGAATAAAAAACTAAGGGCCGATTTGGTGGCTTTAGTTAAAAAATACTTTGAAGGAGGGGCCAGCAATTAGAAGCGCCTGATTATTAGAATCACTGCTGGAAATGGGTGAAATTTGGCCCTTTCCAAACATATAAGAGGGTGTTTTTTAGGAAATCATTGTGGTGTAGTTTGCCTGAGTTGAGCGGTATTTAAGCAAAAAAAATAATTTAATTATTAGGCTGAACCAACTCCAAAAGATGATGAAAGATTGTCTACTTTTGAGGCATCTAATATTTGAAGTCAAAAGGCTTCTTTTACTAAAAAAACACAACACAATGAAAAAACTAATCTTAATGTTGGCAGTATTTTTTGCTTTGACCTCATGTGGTGATTCTAGCAACAAAACAGGAGACAATACAAGCGGAGGTACCACTGAAAAGGAAACGAAAAAAGAAGCTGAAATAGCGCTGACAAGCTACGAAAACAAGAAAATTGGATTTACAATCCTTGTGCCCAAATCGGGCAAAGTACTGGCCGATGGAGAGTTTGGTTATACCAATTCGCAGGTATTGAGTGATGGTATGTTTGAAGTCAATGTATCGGTAAATCCAGCAGTGGGTGAAGTAAATTCATTGGAAGCCTACAAAAAGGATTTGGCGAACATGATGGCTAAAAATATTACCAAAGCTGAAAAGACTGAAGGTGGTTTTATGGCTGTTAATGAGCAAGGTCCCTTATTGACAGTGTACCACCGAACTGGTAAAGTACAGGCAAAAGTGTCGGTACCTAAAAAAATGAAAGAATTGGCGGAAAAAATAGCCAAGTCGTTGAAATATGCTAAGTAATAACTGATCGTTACACAGTGATTCCAAGCCTATTGAATTGAATAATTAAATGGCTCCAAAATGCATTTTGGAGCCATTTAGCCATTAAAAAACCATCAAAAAAGACCGATTTAGAACCATCCTGTTCAGGTAAGCTACTTATTCTGAATACTTTTCAAAATCTTCATTCCTTGAATATTTTTGGTAATGCTGTATGGCGAGCGATTTATTACCTGTGGCCAAGTAAGCTTCTCCTACAAAAGAGATAGAGGCCAAGGTTCAACCAAAAGCTTACGATATATTTTCTACTTTGTGTACTTCCTTAGTAGTTTGATGATGCGTTGATTGCCCGATTTTCGAGCTATTTCAAGCGCATTGCGACCATCTACGCCTGCCACATAAGGGTCGGCTCCTTTTTCCAACAACAGCTTGACGGTTTGAGTGTGTCCGTTGTTGGCTGCTACAATGAGTGGGCTACCATGGTTGGGTGATATTTGGTTGATTTTGGCCCCTTTCTCCAATAAAAGCCGGATGGTTTCAGTGTACCCGTTGTTGGCTGCTACAATGAGCGGGCTACCCTGATTAGGAGAAAGTTGGTTGATTTTGGCCCCTTTCTCTAATAAAAGCCGGATGGTTTCAGTATGCCCGTTGTTGGCTGCTACAATGAGCGGACTACCCTGGTTGGGCGATATTTGGTTGATTTTTGCTCCTTTTTCCAACAACAGCTTGACGGTTTGAGTGTGTCCATTATTAGCCGCTACAATGAGTGGGTTACCCTGGTTGGGCGATATTTGGTTGATTTTAGCTCCTTTTTCTAATAAAAACCGGATGGTTTCAATGTGTCCATTGGTAGCTGCAGCAATGAGTGCATTGCCTTGATTGGACGTGGTAAAGTGGAGGCGGGCTCCTTGGCTCAACAGGTATTTGACTACCGAGGTGCGCCCTCGGTAAGCCGCTGCAATCAAGGGGGTGCCTTGGTTGGGGGTTGTTTGGGTAGGCGATAGGCCCAAACCCAATAAATACTTGACATACTCGAGATGCCCAAAGGCCGCGGCAATGAACAACGCCGGAGGGTCATCTGGCCCCTGGAAACGAATCTGGGCGCCTGCCTGTACCAATAATTGGCCAATGGCTACGTCCCCTGTTTGAGCCGCGGCACCCCAAGGGGTTTCGGGATCTTCTAGGTAATAAGCGCCTGCTTTGTAAAGGCCGGCTACTTTTCTGCGGTTGGGATGAGGATCAATACAGTTGACAGGAACCGTTTTGAGTAATTTTTTTACTTTGATCATATCCTTCACTAAAATAGCGTGGATAAGCGATTTACAATTGGCTGGAGATGATTTTAGCTTTGCCGAAGAGGAATAAAACCTAGGGTGAGCCAAGGAAGTAGAGGCGATTTGCCACCCCAATAATCCGAGGCATATTTTTATAATAAGATGATTTTTCATGGAAATAGATTTGGTGATCATAAAAATGATAGATACATAGACATTAAAAATTCATTCTTCCCAAGTCGGCAGTAAGGCCAATTACTTGTGGCCAAACCCCGGCGGTGTTGCACAAAGTTGCTACGACCATTTTTTTGTCGAGATAAATCAATAGCTGGGTAGAAGTGCCCGACTGTGAGCCACTATGCCCAATACAACGACCCGAAGATTGGTCTTTTTTGCCATAAATGAACCAACCCATTCCGTAGGGGTTGCCTCGTTTTTTTCTTCCCGATGGCGTAATCATCATTTGGAAAGTAGCGGGCTTGATGAGCTTGTGTTCCAAAATAGCTTGGCCAAATTTGAGCAAATCACCTACTGTAGACTGGATGCCCCCTCCGGGTACCTTGATGCTCAAATCGGTGTTTTTGTCTTCGATAATATCTCCTTTGCGCTTTCTTCGATATAGTTTTGATTTATTTTGATAAGATTGACCAAATACCTCCACATCGGTATGGGTCATTCCGGCTTTGTCCCAGATATTTTTTTTCATATAATCACGATAACTCATTCCCGAAGCTTGCTCTATGATGGCTCCCAATACCACGTAGCCATAAGTTGTATAATGGTAGGCTTCGCCTGGTTTAGACAATAACTTACGGTTCATAAATACCCCCATGGCATCTCGTAAAGTAGGATAGTTTTTAATGCTGAAGGCATGTTTGCGTTTTTGGTAGGCGCCCATACCCGAAATGTGGTGGAGCAAATGACGAATGGTAATGGTTCCTTGTTTTTTTTCAGGAAAGTAAGGCAAGTATTTTTGCACCGGATCGTCTAATCCTAGTTTGTTTTGTTCGTACAATTGCAAAATGGCAATGGCGGTCATGGGTTTACTTATCGAGGCGGTTCTATTCAGCATTTGGTAATCAGCGGTCAGTTTGGCTTCTCGGTCGCGGTAACCTACCCCGTTTTTCCAAAGTACTTTTCCGTTTTTGTAGATCCCAGCGGCCAGGCCTACCATTCCATGTTTCTCGATGTTGCGCTGGAGCAATGCATCAGCTTTTTCAGGAGTGAAGGGAGTATCTTGTCCCCAGCTGGTAAACGATAGGGTACTCATCAAAGCGAAAATAATTACAAGATTTTTCATAGATCAATTGGGTTTTGAATGGGTGGATAAAATTTGAATACCCAATGATAAGGCAACCCACACCCATCTAAAAGCAATGACTTCCAAGTGGCACTATCTGCTTCCCAACGGCACTCATTTTCCTGAAAATGACCTTACCTTTGGAGACCTTAAGGAAACAGCATTGGACTATGGACTACGAACCCCCAACTAAAAAAAACTGAGAAAAAAATGAAAAAAGCATTGTATTACATATTGTGGATGGGCATACTGATGTCTTGCGAACAAAGAATGGGTTTTCGGTACCATAAACGAGTAATGAAACCGGGTGACAACCTGGCTTGGGCCAATCCTAAGTTGGACGACCACCAATGGGATGGAAACCCTGCGACCTTGTTTAATTTCAAGGCAGGTCAGTTTTGGACCCGTTTCGAGATTACTCTAGACAAGCGCATTCAGCACATTCAGCACATTCAGCACAAAGGCCTGCAGGTGATCTCACTGGGGAGTTATGAGGCCTACTGGGATGGGGTATTGGTTCATAAAAATGGGGTAGTGGGGGAAAGTGCCCAAACCGAAGTGCCAGGTACCTTCATCAGCCAAATATTGTTGCCCGATTCGTTATGTCAAGAAGGGAACCACGTCTTGGCATTGCGATTGTCAAAGTTTCAAACGCCTCAAAAAGGAAGTTGGGTCACCTTTGTGTTGGGTGAGTACATGGCTTTTGCGCAGGACGACCTCAAGACTACCGCGGCCATGTTTGTACTAGGAGGGGGCTACCTGATCATCGCCTTGTATTATTTATTGTTATTCATCAACCAATGGCGAGACTATCCCAAGTTGATTTTCAGTGTCTTGTGTTTCTTGTTTTTTGGTTTGTTGTGGATGGAATACCTCAAGTTTTACTACAGTTACCCTTATTATTTTCATTATTTCCGATTGTGGCTCATTGGACTGCTTACCTTTTGCATTGCATTTCTGGTTCCTTTGCTTCTTACCATTCACTTTAATTTTTCCAAGTGGTACTATTGGGCGGGTATTCAGGCAGTTTTGTTGATTTACAATATGTTCGAATACGAGTTTGGCCAAGACTTGGCCGCCCAGCGAGCCAGTCAAATGATGCTGGGTATGTCGTTGAGTATTGCGTTGTATGCGGGATATTTGAAACGCAAGGGGAGCTGGATCATCTTCACCGCATTGTTGTTGGTGGTTTGGATCAACTATTTTGTATCTTATGGTTTCAACTATCTACGTTTCAATTACGATATCAACCTTTTTATTGGATTTACGGTGTTGGTCGTGGCGTTTTTGTATCTATTGGCCCAAAAAGACAAAGAACAACGGCAAGCTTATGAGGCTTCGTTGCTGCGGTCGGCCCGTTTGCAAAACGAGCTGCTCAAACGACACATTCAACCTCATTTTATTATGAATACCCTCACTTCGGTCATGGAATGGATAGAGATGTCGCCCAAAAAGAGCATTACTTTTATTGAAACCCTGGCGGCTGAATTTGAAATCCTGAATGACATTGCCGATCAAAAACTTATTTTTATCCAACAGGAAATAGATTTATGTAAAAGGCATTTGGAAGTGATGAGCTATCGCAAAGAAATTCAGTACCTCTGGGAAGATGAGGGAATAGCGCTCAATGAAAAAATCCCCCCAGCAGTGTTGCATACCATTGTAGAAAACGGCATTACCCATAACATTCCTCAACCCGATGGTGCTTTTGTTTTTCGGTTGCGTTTTGAAGCCACCGCCAAACAAAAAAAATATACACTCACTACGATTGCTCGAGTCAAAAATACCAAGTCCTCAGAACGAGAAGGTACAGGGTTCAAATACATTCGTTCTCGCCTCCAAGAAAGCTACGGTAATAAGTGGCAGCTTGAGTCGCATCCTGTTGCGGAGGGATGGCAAACTAGTATTGTGATTTTTAAAACTTAATGCTCACCATAAAATCATACAACAACAAAGTAATTGAATATTATGCACAT
>CALDJV010001058.1 GCA_937899305.1 uncultured Cytophagaceae bacterium | reverse complement strand
GATAATGAAGTGGTTGTAGAATTGGCAGGGATCATGATGAAGTAGTTTTATTTAGTTGGTAGATCGTAGTTAGGAGTTGGTAGTTTTCTTTAGTCGATAGTCAATGGTCCATAGTCCATAGTTTTTTTAGTTAGGAGCAATTAAATGAAAAATGAAAAACGTAAAGTGAAAAATGATACGTCACTTCGCGCAACCATTTAACAATGCAACAATGAGTGAAGCGGAACCTTTAGTCCTGAGCAAAGCCGAAGGAACTAACAATAGAAATAAATCATCGCCTCGCGCAACCCGAAGTCCTGAGCGAAGCCGAAGGAACTAACAATGCAACAATAAGCGAAGCGGAGCCATTTAGCAATGCAACAATGAGCCAAAGGCGGAACAATAATTTAAAAAAAACACCATGTCGAAGAAAGTAGGAAAAATATTAATTGTAGACGATGACCAATACGTAACCTTGTCGTTGCGGATGTTGTTGGAGCAGTATTTCAAAAAAGTAGAAGTGCTCAATACCCCCAAACTGATCCCTGAAACCCTCTCTCGTCAGGTATTTGATGTGGTGTTGTTGGACATGAACTTTCGCCCAGGAGAAACTTCAGGAAAAGAAGGCATGAAGTGGTTGCAAAAAATCATAGAACAAGACCCTAATACGAGCATCATTCTGATGACTGCTTATGGTGGGGTAGACATTGCAGTGCAGGCCATTAAAGATGGAGCGGTAGATTTTGTAGTGAAACCTTTCCAAAACGAAAAACTCATTACCACTGTAACTGCGGCCTACCAACTGAGCCAATCCAAAAAAGCCGTCAAGCACCTACGTTCTCAAAAAGAAATCTTAAGCTCTACCATGGATTACCAGTACGCCAACATGATTGGGCGTTCTGAAATTATGCGGTCAGTATTTCATACCGTGGAAAAGGTAGCCCAAACCGACGCCAATGTGCTAATTTTGGGAGAAAACGGCACTGGAAAAGAGCTCATTGCTCGAGCCCTACACCGCAGCTCCCCTCGATCAGGAGAGGTATTTATTAGTGTAGACTTAGGAGCCATTTCTGAAACGTTGTTTGAAAGTGAACTCTTTGGGCATAAAAAAGGCGCTTTTACCGATGCCAAGGAAGACCGAATAGGTCGCTTTGAGGCGGCGTCAGGTGGTACCTTATTTTTGGATGAAATTGGCAACCTTTCGTTGCCTCTGCAAGCCAAATTGCTCACCGTATTGCAAAACCGTAAAGTGGTAAGGGTAGGGAGCAACAAACCGATTGAGGTAGACATTCGCCTGGTGTGTGCTACCAATATGAACTTGCCCAAGATGGTCAAAGAAGGGACTTTTCGCCAAGATTTGTTGTATCGCATCAATACGGTAGCCATCAATCTACCAGCCCTGCGCGATCGCCCCGAAGATGTACCATTATTAGCCGAACATTTTCTGAAAATCTATTGTAAAAAGTACCAAAAGCCCGAGCTAAGGGTGCCCGAATATGTGGTGAAGAAACTCCAAAAATATACTTGGCCGGGCAATGTAAGAGAGCTTCAGCATGCTTTGGAACGAGCCGTGATATTGAGTGATGGAAACAACTTGAAATCTTCTGACTTTCAGTTTTTAACCGAAGAAAGTGAAGAAGACAAGCAGTTTGAAAATTACAACCTGGAAGAGTTGGAAAAGTGGGCCATCAAGAATGCTTTGGTCAAGCACAAAGGAAATGTGAGCCACGCAGCCAAAGAGTTGGGGTTGACCCGAGGCTCGATGTATCGTAGAATGGAAAAATATGGTTTATAAAAACGTAAAGCTCAACATACTTTTTCGGTTACTTATTTTAATCGCCCTCATCGGCATGCTGATGTATTCGGCCATTGTACTCGAGCGCTACTTGCGTAGTGTGTACTTGGTGGTGTTCATTGTACTAGCCAGTGTAGAGTTTTTATGGTATGTAGACAAAACCAATCGTGATCTG
>CALDJV010001057.1 GCA_937899305.1 uncultured Cytophagaceae bacterium | reverse complement strand
ATACACAGTTATCATTACTTTTTATTGTTCCGCCTTCGGCTCATTGTTGAATGGTTAGTTCCTTCGGCTTCGCTCAGGACTTTGGGTTGCGCGAAGCGATTAATTTTTATTGTTTCGCTGCGCTTATTGTTGCATTGTTCCGCTTCGCTCATTGTTACATTGTTAAATGGTTGCGCAAAGCGATGATTATTATCTTATTTTCACAAATATGATAATGAATAATCCGAACTCATCAAAGCTAATTGCTCCACCTTCGCCTCATTGTTAGATTGTTAAATGGCTGCGCGAAGCAATAGTTAGATTCTTGTTTTTGCAAATTTGATGATTTCAACTGTTACGCTTTGCGCTACTATGGACTATGGACCGTCGACTGTGGACTAAAGAAAACTACGAACTACTTATTCTTTTTTTTTGCCGTCCAAGGAGCCACAAAATCCCGCCCGATTCCATAAGTGACTCCGCGTAATTGGCCATCCTGAAGGTAAGCTACGTGATAGTATTCATTGCTAAGGTCACTGGTATGAAAAGCAATATAAGGACGAGGCCACGAACGATTGAGTACCCCGTTTGTAATGCGCTGTCCATAAAATATACCCTCAATTTTACGGCCTTTGACCGCGCTAATTTCCAACTCTTTGATATAGGGAAACGCTTTGGGAGAAGGCCTCAGGTCAACATTCCAAGTTCCAACCAATGGAGAAGGCGCAAACAACGCTTTAATGAGCATTTCTCTGAGGTTTGTTTTGTCTCCAAACGAATCAGGGTTAAAACGGTCGTCATTGCTCAAAATAATGATGGTTTTGTTGGCTTCAATCAATCGTACCAATACCACATTGGCTCCCTGTATTCCCCCTCTGCGTTCCATAATCTGAGGTTTTTGGGCAATAAAAGGATAAGCATAATTCCATACCCCATAACCTGCATAGCCATAGCGTGGGTAAGACTTGGACAATAGTTTTTTACTCGCTGGTTTCAGCAATCGATCGCCATATAGGGCCTGATCTAACCGGAGCAAATCCTCGGCAGTAGAGTACATATTTCCGGCGGAAAAGAAGTTCTCTATGTGGAAAAGAGGATCTTTATTGGCTTTTGCCTTACCTTGATAAGAATAAGGATAAGCAAATTTAGCGGAGTAGTTTTTGTACTTCAAAAAACCAGTATTTTGGAGACGAAATGGTTTTAAAATATGTTGGGTAATTTCTGTTTCCCAACGATTGCCCGTGACCTGTTCTATGAGTAAGCCAAGCAGTATATAATCCATATTATTGTAGTTAAACTTACCGATCTTGGTTTTTGGTCGATTGTTGAGCGATCGTTGAACTACCTGAGTAGGTGTCCAAGGTTTGAGATATACCTCATCTTTGATATTGGGTAAGCCCGAAATGTGTAAAAGTAAATGATGGATACTCACTTTGGGCGAAATTTGGGATTTCCATTGGGGTAAATAAGTGGTGATGGATTTGGACAAAGCAATCTTTTTGTCTTCTATCAATTGTAATATTCTAATGGAAGTGAATAGTTTGGTAACCGAGGCAACACCATAATGATAGTCATTTTGAAGCTTGTCTGAAGGCTTTCGTTGAGCCAAGCCAAAGGATTGGTGATAAATAGGCGTGCCCTTTTCGGCCACTAAAATGGTACCCGAAAATCCTTTTTGCTTAAGGTATCGTTTTATTGAGTTTTGAATGGCTGCTACATTACTTGAAGTTTGAGATTGAGCCAGAGGCGCAACCAAGATAAAACCAATCCAAACCATTGATATTATAGAAATTTTTTTGAGCATCATACTTTTGAATTTTAGATAAATGATGACTCAAAAGTGGGGAAGAAACAGGGGGGCAGCGCCTCAAAACACGTTTTGGGACGGTTCAATACTTGTTTTGAACCCTTTTTTGGTAGACAGAAGGGCTTTCGTTGGTTATATTTTTGAAAACCCGATTGAAAGTAGACTTGGAATTGAAACCGCACTCCAGGGCAATGCCAAGCAAAGATAAGTGAGCGTGACTTTTATTGGCCAACAGTTGTTGTACCTTGGCTACTCGATACTGGTTGGTAAAATCAATGAATGGTATCCCTAGACCTTGGTTCAAGTGATGAGAGATGGTACGCGTGGGAAGCTCTAGTAAGTGGGCAAATTCACGTAAGGTAAGTTTTGGATTGAGGTAGTACTGGTGCTCTTCCATTTCTTGGCGTATTTTTTCTAGAATTACCGGGTCTAATGAATTGCTGTCTTGGGTAGCAAGTATTTTGCGTTTTTCTTCCAGATCTATTTTTGACTCGCTGAGGTTATTTTGTAATAAGCCACCTCCTGCCAAAATGAGTACACAGCCTCCCATGGCCACCACCGAAAAACTATGAGTAAAATAGTATAAATTCAAGGTACGCAACAAAGCATCTATCAACCAAAAAAGAGTGATGATAAATGAGAGGGTCAGTACCAATTGGAGCCATTGTAAATTGATTTGGGCGGTTTGTGAAAAATGATTTTTGATCCATTTCTGGTAATCAATCACCAGTTTGCGGGAGAAAAACAAATAAATGGCCAAGGAAACAAAACTAAGATAAAACTCCAGGTTGTAGGTGTAGGGCTGGTGTATCTCTAGCCAAAACAGGCGACGAAAGCCATAAGTGCTGAGTTGTAAAAATACGTAAAGCAAACCTTGAAATAGCACTGGGATAAAGTGAATAGCGTATTTGGCTCTCCATTGAAAGTCTTTTTGGGTAATGGCACGGGTGTATAAAAAAATCAATGGGCCAAACGCCAGCGAATAATAAATGGGTAAAAAATAAAAGTTAGGGTTTTGCTGGTATACTTCGGCAATGTTGAAAAAAGTATCACAAAGCCAGAGTGAAAAGAGCAATACCAATCCACTGAGGTAACGATTGGCTTGGGAGTTGTTTTTTTGGAAAAGCAAAAGGACAGACGAGAACAATCCTTGGGCAATGATAAACCCTGTGATGAATACATCCACACTGAAGGGTATTTTCATACTATATTTTCCGGGTAAAGTAAATTGAGTTTAAGAATGATACTGGTCAATATACAAAAAAGACAAAAAATAACCCCTACAACTTTTACAAATTGCAGGGGTTAAATTTACGGATGTAATTCACCAATGAATGGTTACACCACCGGGGCACTCTGATCCTCTTCATCAGGCTTGTAGCGCTTCAGAATACGTCGTAATACCTCACCAATTTTCTTCACCTTGGCCTTTTCGCCTTCGTCCAGTTCTTGGGCGGCATCATTCATGTTGTATTGAATCAAGAAGGGGAAAAATTCATCCTTCAAGGTTTTATAACGCTTGGCCTTGATGCGATCTTTGGTATCTACGGTAGTCATAAACTGCTCAATGGCTTGAGGTAATTGCTGACTATCTACCAAATGAATCAAGTATTCACGGTGGGTGGCAGGTGGTTTTTCGCGTTCGGTATAGCTACGTTCTACAATTGCTTTGAGCATATTGAGTTCGGCCTGGTGGCGTAGTACACTCACCATTGAAAACAAAGCTCGGAAGCTATTTCGTTCCGCTGACAACCAGTTATCTAACAACTCTTTGGCGGTAGTCACGATGGATTCACTGCCTTGGATCAACTCCTGAATGGCGGTTTGGTTATGGGTACTGGTGGCTTCCAGTGCCTCAATCGTTTCAGCAGGATTGGCTCCATTTTGTCGTTTACGGATCGCATCTTGAGTGCGTTTGGCACGTTTATCGGCCAATTCATGAGCAAGCACCTTGCTTAATGCATCCTCAATGTGGTTATAATCTTCTCGGTTGACTGGGGCCTTTTGTAAGTTATCCAGTTTATTACCATTCACTCCGTCGCTTTTGAGCAAAGTCAATACCTGTTGTTGGTTATTTTCCAAAGGAGTGTAATGCTCGAGCAACGTAAAACGCATATTAAGCACTTGCGACAAGTTGCGTCGGCCGTTGTCGTCCAAATCTTCGTGAGGTTCTAGTACGGTCTCTAAATGAGCCAGTTGCTGTGCCGCTTCTTGTTTGTTGCCCTGTTTCTGCAAAATCTGCGCAAACAAAATTCCCGATACGAAGTCCTGTCCATTGATCTCCTGACTGGCCCGACTCACTGCTTCCGCTTTTTCCAGGCTACCTTGCTTAAACAAATAATCAGCATAAGCATTGCGAATGTACATGTCGTTTGGATAAACTTCTAGAGCCTTACCAAACAATTCATCTACATTGTCTTTACCTGATTTTACCGCGCTTTTCAGGAAGCCCGACATATCACGGCTATTCAATAGACTTGCATCGTATTGAAACACTCCATTGAAGTAATAAAAGGCATCATCTAATTTACCTTGGCGGTAATTGCTTACTGCCTTTTGCAAATATTTCTGAGGTGCTTTTTGGATAAACTCTTTTTCTCTTTCAAAGTTTTGCGCTTCCTCAAAGTGATACAAAGCGGCTTGATAAGCTTCGGCACTGCCGAGTTTACCTTCGTTGGCTTTGGCCCAATAAGTTTCCCCAATCCGGTTGTGTAATTCGCGATACAGTGCATTTTCCTCTTTTTTGAGCAAGTCGTTTACATAGCGACGAATATGCACTGGAATGTAATAATGGTTGGGTTTATCTTCATCTACTTCGGCCAATAGATTTTTATGTAAATAATCGATGGCTTCAGCTGGTTTTTGACTTAGCTTTTGAGTTTTTAACCAATCGTGAGAGAAACTCTCTCTAAACAAGGTCAGTGGCATCATCACTGGAGTTTCCTCTTTGTCGAAGGTAGCCAAACGCATCAAATGACGAACCTTATCACGAATGTCAGTCAATTTGTTCAATTGGTCATTTTTGATGAGATCAATTTTACCAGACTTGGCCGCAGCACGAGCAAATAACTGGATCAACTGAGGGTTTCCACTCAATACTTTAGCAAAACTGAAATCGTCTAAACCGTCTACCGCATTGACCTGCTCTTCGGCACCCATTTTTTGTAGGCTGTATTTGGCTAGAGCCTTGGCTTCTTGTACCGATAAGGGACGCAAATCAATGATTTTGGCAAAATCGTCGTCGGCTTGGTAGTCAAAGTCAAAATCTTGAGTAGAAAGGAAATAAGCCTTATTTTGGTTTTCCCCGTAAGTATCACGTTGCAAGAACAAGTGAAAAAACTCGCCTACTTCATCATTGTTGATTTGGAAAAAACGACCTTTTTTAGGCTTATTGAGAATGGTTTCTACATTGTAAAACACCATACGGGCGTTGGGCAATTGGTCAAATGCCTTGAAAAAAGTCTCAATTACCTTGGGTAGTTCTTCTTCTTCAGCATCCAGATCAATCTTAAAATTCTTTACTTCCTCGGCCGATATCTCTAGTTTGATTCCCTTGGCTACAAACTGGGAATACAAGGTGTTCAATATATAATTGATGTTAGCCGCACGATCCCGGAAAGTAACGGTGAATACTTGAGCATCCTCCTGTTGATAATGCTGGCGAATGACCTCATTCATCAGGGCTTTTTTACCTACTCCGTGTCCACCAATGATTTTACAACTACTTGTATCGTAGTCATTCATAAAATCTTCGTGTAGCTGTAGTTCTCGTTCTAGGCCAATGAAGCCTTCAGATTGACTAGGAGCAGCGGCAACTTCCTTGGGTTGTTCTTCGGGTTCGGCTGGTTTAGTAAGTTGAACCAGAAACTCAGTGAGGGTAGATTCTACAATCTGCACATTTTCTTTTTCCCACAGATGCTTGAAGAAGCCAATGGATTCAAAAAATACCAGGGTTTTGTTAGAATGGTTTTTGAGTTTTGCCAAAAAAGTCTTAGAAGTAGGGGCAATGCCGCAAGCAATGACATTGTAATTATTAAAATCGGCAATGTCTTGCTCATCTTTGATGGCCACAAAATCGATGACTTGCTTGTCCAAGCCAATGTTATAAAAACGCTCAATCTTTTTTTGCAGCGTAGTGATTTGGCTCAATATATTTTCTGACAGCTCCTCCTCTGGTCCATAGATGAATATGGTGGGCTGTTGTGTAAACTCTTTAAAAAGGGGTATATTTGTTAAATCCATGACGCCTCTATTTTCAATAAACTTCAGCGAAATTATGCTATTTTACCGAGAGTGCAAAAGAATAATT
>CALDJV010001056.1 GCA_937899305.1 uncultured Cytophagaceae bacterium | reverse complement strand
TGGACTTCGTTATTTTTATTGCCCGTAGCGCTGCTATGGGCGCAAAAAATGCCTCATCCAACAATTCATGCATATGACCAAATCGGACACTTATTTTGAAAGCGTTACTGAGTTAGCACAAACACCATTTGGTATGTGATTCACGGTTACTTATAAGGCAAGCTGTAGATTTTTTGGCATTAATTCATAACCCTTCCCCTTCCTCATGGATAGTCACGATTACTTACTTACCGACGAAAAAGCCATCAATAAACTCAAAACATTGATAGAAAGTGGCGAAGAAGAAAATATAAAATTGGCCCTTACCCTGTACGAAAATGGGGGACGACCTCCTTCACTCTTTACTCATCTGTTGGCTATCTGGAGTTTTTATGATGATGTAGAGGTACAAGAATACGCCAAAGACCTGGTAGAGGATCAATTGCCTATTGAATTTGGGAAATTTTGGTTCAAAAATCGTTTGTACGAACCTTTGCTTGAATTTAAGGAAGATGAAATTACCGAACGCCTGGAAAATACGCTGTCTTGGGAATTGGTCGATACCTCTTCTCTGGCCAATTTAATGTTGCAATTCACGGGCAGAGCCGGTGCTTTTTGCCTGAAATACCAAACCAATGATCCTTATGTCATACTACAGCAAATCTACACCGCACAGGCCTTTACGCTCTCTTTTAATAGTTTTGGCTTAGAAACCCTGCCTACTGAAGCAGGGTTGTTTGTAGACGCAGAACGCTTGGTACTCAGTCATAACCAATTTGCTGATGTCCCTGATAGCTTGGTCAACTTAACTCAGTTGCAATCTATTGAACTGGAAGCCACCCCCCTGACTCCAGAAGCCTTCCAAAAACTGGAAGCGTTTTTTCCTAAAGCAATGGCTGACTACTATGCCCGCTTGGGCTACGAAGCATTCGATTCTAAACTATTTACTCGAGCCATTTATTATCTGGCCAAATCTTTAAAGCTCATTCCTCAAAACCCGCACTATTTAAATACCCAAGGGATCAACTATTTATGTAATAAAGATTTTGACCAAGCCATTGCTCATTTTGAAAAAGGAATCGAGATAGGGTTGGAACCAGCCACTGGAATTTATAATATTGCTTGCACCTTCTCACGAAAAAAAGATAAAAATAAAATGCTCAAATACCTGGAGGAGTCCATCGAGTTGGATCCCTACTTCAAAGGACAAGCCGCCTCGGACGATGATTTTACCGCTTATAGGCAAGATCCTGATTTTATGGCATTGATTAAAGAATAAACGGTATGACCCAAGTCAATTATTTACATGATGATCCTCAAGCAGTAGTCCATGTGCAGCAGTTAATCGCTAGTGGAGAGGAAAATAACATTGCTTTGGCGCTGCAATTAGTGGAAAGTGGTGGACTACCCACGCGCCTTTTTACTTATGTATACGCCATTTATCTGTTTTATAATCGGGGAGATTTGGCTTATCAAGCGCAGGAAATATTAGAAAAACATGCGCCACACGATTGGGAGGAGTGCTGTTTGGTACCTGTGGACTGGGCGTATGTAGCTGGAGAACGCTTGGGACTGGATGAAGTATCTACCAGTAATTATCTTATCAAAACTGAAAGCATTCCTCCCCTTGACACCCCTACTTTGGCCAACTTAATATTAAAATATACTGGATGGGGAGGGGCTTATTGTCTAAAAAACCAGACGACCTCTGATTACGAAATATTGCAGGAAATATTTGAGGCGGGTGAGCTTTCCTTCGAATATTTTCAGTTAAACAAACTTCCTGAAGATATTGGGCTGTTTACTCAAACCAAAGAATTGATTTTGACAGGCAATCCTCTGACCGACTTACCTGATTCATTGGCCAAGCTTACTTTATTGGAAAATCTGGATTTTGACGCTGAAGAAATAAGCCTAATTGCAATTCAAAAACTAGAGGGCATGTTTCCAAAGCTGATGGCTGAATATTACGCTGATTTGGGAGATGAAGCACTCGATGAAAAGGCTTATGAAGTGGCACTACAACATATCGAAAAAGCACTGATACTGGATCAGACTCAAGTAGAATATTGGAACCAAAAAGGCAACACCTTGGCCCATCTCAAAAGATATGAAGAGGCTTACGTTATTTTTGAACAATGCATCACAATGAATCCCCAATACGTCATTGCATATGTTAGTCAAGCTCAGATCAAATTTTTTCAAAAGACGTATGACCAAGCCATGGAAATTGCCTTATTTGCTCTGGCGCTTTATGAAAAATACCCGGCCATAGACCGACACGAAGAAGGCGATATTTATACCCTCAAGGGCGTCATTCATTCTGAATTGGGTGAGTATCCACAAGCCCACGAAGCGTATGACATTGCCTTGAATCTATACCCACAGAACGATATGGCGCTTTACAACAAAGCTTGCGCTTATGCTTTACAAAAAAACAAAACAGAGGCGCTCGCCTTGCTAAAGGAATGTTTGAAGCATGATTGGGAAAAAAAGTTTTGCACTCAGGCAATGGAAGATCAGGACTTTTCAAATTATTGGTCAGATCCCGATTTTTTAGCCATCACTTCTCCCCGTAAACCCAATACTACCACATTCTGATGACCCATTCACAATATTTGCACCACGATCCAGAAGCAGTCGAGAAAGTCAAAAGATTGATTGAAAGCAACGAAATAGCCAATATGTTATTGGCTATGGAATTTATTGAACAAGGAGGTTTTCCGATCTCACTCTTTACCCATGTGTATGCTTTGGTCATTTTTCAAATTGAGTCTGAGGTATACAACAAAGCTTCTCGGCTTCTAGAAAACAACCTGGACAAAGACCGTTTGATCGCCCTCAAACAAAAAGGTGAAATATTGAACATGGTAGATACTGAAATTGAAACAATGGCCTCTACCTTTTTGACAGCCACTGAACAAGAACCAGAACTAGACACGCCCACTCTAGCCTATTTGATGATGATCATACGTCGTGAGGGTTTTGCCTACTGCCTTAAAAATCAAGTCCGGTCCAATAAAACAATCTTAGACCTGATGTACAATCAGGAAATGCTTTGGTTTGATCATTTTGGTCTGGAAAGCTTGCCTCCCGAAGTGGGTCTTTTTACTCAGGTTACCGACTTCTCATTTAGAAACAATTTATTCAGCGAGTTGCCCGAAACCATTGCTCACCTGACTCAGTTGAAGTTTATTGATTTTGATGATACCCCATTGAGCAAACAAAGTATTCAAAATCTAGAGCAGTGGGTACCCGATGCTATGGCCCATCATTATTTTGATTTGGCTTATGAAGCCAGCCAAAAAAAACAGTATCAACAAGCTTTTGAATATGTTCATAAGGCGCATTGCCTGGATCCTGAACACGCAGCATACCTGAATGACATGGCTATGTTCTTGGCCAAAGCCGGTAAAATTCGCGAAAGCCTTCCATATTATGATCAAGTAATAGCAATGGAACCTCATAATTTGATTGCTTACATTCGTAAATCAGACACTCTGACTGATTTACAGGAATATCAACAATCGTTGGAGGTGGCCGAGCAAGGGCTGACAATGGTACAACAAACCTCTTCAACGGAACAAATTGCTCATTTGCACTTCCAGAAAGCTTATGCGCTCAATCTATTGCAAGCGTATCAAGCTGCCCACCAAACCTACGATCTGGTAATTAGGCTTACTCCTCAGGACGAAGCAGTCTGGTTTAATAAAGCTTGCCTGTATACCAAAACCAATGACAAAGCATCGATGTTGAGTTGCTTGAAGAAGGCGATCCATTTGTACCCAGCAAATAAGGACTTGGCCATCAAAGAAAAGGATTTTGAAGCCTATTGGGAAGACAAAGATTTTTTAGCGTTGGTTCATCTTGACAAATAAAACCAAACGTTAACTTTGTGTTGTCATACCACCAAAATAAATTCATAGCATGAGTCATAACCACTACCTCAAAGAAAATCAGGCTGCTATAGAAAAGATCAAAACTTTATTAGAAAGTGGAGAAGAACCTAATATTGAACTGGCTTTTCAACTATTAAAAGGAGGCGGGCTCTCACCTCAGCTCACTACTCATTTGTATGCACTTTCTATTTTTTACAATGAAAATAATGCCCTCAAGCGTACCGCCAAACGTTATTATAAATCGTTGGCTTCCCAAAATTTGTATGCGTTTACTAAATACAAATGGAATGTGTATGGTGAATATTATAATGAAGCCAAAATGACTAAGTTTTTGACCAAAATGGCTCAACATCAGGAACTAGACGGATCAGTATTGGCCAATATGGCGGTACGCTACCTCCAAAAAGGGCTCAAGTATTGCCTCGAGAATCGTACTGCGCCTCCCCAAAATATCCTGGCCCAGTTTGTAGACCACGATATACTCGACCTCGACTATATGAGCCTCAACGAGCTACCCAAAGAAATTGGTTGTTTCCCCGAAATCAAGTACCTCTATCTGGAAGGAAATGACTTTACTGACGTTCCTGATGAAATCGCCTCCCTCACCCAACTACAATCATTGAGCTATCGTGATACCCCACTCTCGGCAGAAGCGCTACAAAAACTAGAAACATTTTTTCCCAAGATATTTGCCGCTCAGTATTACCTGGAAGTAATCGATGACATCAACCAAGGACGCAACTATGATCATTCGCTACTGGTACTCAACAAAGTGCTGACCCTGGACCCTACCTATGCCAATGCCTGGAACGATAAGGGACGGGTGCTTCAAGAAAGTAAACGCCCTGAGGAGGCTTTGGAATGTTATGATAAATATTTTGAATTTGCCAAACTAGATACCGATAAAGCACTCTCACGAGTAAATAAAGCGCTGGCCTTACAAAACCTGGAATGGGAAGACGAAGTACACCAAACCGCCCTCGAGGCTACGCAAATTCTTCAGCAAATACCTCCAGGAAACCACGACCGGGTGTATTATTTCAGCCAAGGACTGGCCTTGTTTTTTATGAAAGACTACGAACAGGCCTTGGTAGCTTACGATCAAGGACTTAAAAGAGATAAATATGATGGGGTATTGTGGTACAACAAGGCTTGTACTTATGCCAAACAACACAAAAAACAAGAAATGATCACTCATTTAAAAAGGGCCATTCAGCTTCGGGAACGATTTCGGGAAGAGGCTCCGGAAGACACTGATTTTAAAAACTACTGGCAAGATCCTGCATTTGTCCAAGTACTTAAGGAGGCTTAGGAACGTGTCCGCAATAACTGTCCGGTTTAGTTTTATCCCTCTTTGTTATACTTCGTTCCTTTTATTGCCCGTAGCCCTGCTACGAGCGCAAAAAGCGCCTAGTCTAACTTTGAACGATTTTACTAAACCTGGAAACTTATTTTGAACATGTTCCTTAGTACCCAAGTAGGGTAGTATCTGGTGGGCTAAACGCAGTGCCTATAGCAAAAAAAGAGAAGCTTCGGCTTCTCTTTCATTTATTCGTAATCCCAACCCCCTTCGTTAGCGACGGCTAACCAATCGGATTTTCAATTTATTCTTACTCAATTCCATCACTTCGTAATTTTGGCCCTTACCAATCTTACTAGCAATGTTCAAGATGGCCTTTTGCTGCTGTTTTTTCCATCTCCACTTGTACTTTTCGTGTAAAGGTCCTCGCTTATTGCTTGTTTTTCTCCAGCGATACTTCAACAATTGTCCGCTTTTTTCAAAAACAATTCCCGAATACTTTACCTTTTTCGCGATCTTTTTCTCATCAGCTATTTCAAAAGGACAATACTCAACAATTCCTTTTTTTGTTTCCTTTCCACTCATTACCCAATGTTGATACAGATAATTTTGGTTGATCTTTGCTTCATTCGTAATGCCTGAATTGTTTGGTGAAATGCCTAAGCTAACTACCCAGGCCAAAATAAAAGTTATCATAGTCTAATTGCTTTAATTAATTTAAATTTGTTGTAATGATTGTAAGTTTTGCGGTTGGTATCTAACTTTTAGACAGGTGTACGCGAAAAAGGTGGTAGAAGGTTTTCATTTTTTGTATAAATTTTATACTATTTTTATTAGTAAAAATGTTTTAGGGGATACTACTCATCATTAGTGAGCGGTACATTATTTGTCAAGTCTTCCCAAGAATTCTAATAACC
>CALDJV010001055.1 GCA_937899305.1 uncultured Cytophagaceae bacterium | reverse complement strand
AATTATGAAAAATCTTAAGAACATAACTTTCGTAGCATTGACATTTTTAGTTACGCTTTCTTCTTTTACCATTACCTTGGGTAAAAAGGATTTGGTTGGAAAGTGGACCCCAGAGAAAATGAAAATGGGAGATCGCACCAAAACATTTGATCTAAGTGATGGAGAAGAGAGAAGTATAGAATTTACCGCCGATGGCAAATATTTCAAGGACAGCCAAAAAGATGGAGGAGGTACTTGGACGTTGAACGAAATAGGAGACAAATTGAGCATTACCGGAGGAGAATTTGAAGGAGAATGGACGGTCAAAGAATTGACTAAAAAGCGTTGTACCATTTCCTTGCAGCGAGGTAAAATATTGGCTACGCTATTTTTGGTACCCTATAAAAAGTTAGCGAAGAAAAAAGACTAAGTAATTAGTGGTTATAATATTGTTTGAGGCCTCATAAGATTTTCGGATATTATGAGGCCTCAAACATTTCTGATGCTACTCCCCTTGATTTTATAGTAACAATCAAAATTATTTGACAATAAATCTACCCAAGCCAACTGACTTACTACGCCCTTGGGTGACCTTGAATAACTCCCAGTAATACTTGCCTGTTTTGAGTCCAGTAAGTTTGTACTGACTCAACCCTCCGTTGATTTCTATTGTTTTTGGAGTATTTTGGGTTTTATTGGTCATAATTCTCAAACGATATTGATCGGCTACTCCACTTTTCCATTCAAACAAAATACCTTGCCCATTGGAGTAATTGTCATCCAGAGCTGGACTGGGTACCTCTTGGCCCCGAGTGGCTCCTTTGTTGGCGATTTTATTATCTAGGTAAGCAATGGCCTCTGAAAATACCGGATTATTTTGAATTTCCTGGATTTTTTCTTCTTGCTTTTTCTCAGGCTGCTTTTTAGATTTCTCCTCTGTTTTAGGAGTATTCGTATCTTGCTTTGGAGTGGTGTTGTTATTGGCTATTTTTTTCTCTGTATTATCTTTAGACGAATCTTTTTGGCCAGTGGGTGTTTGGGTAGTATCCTGGTTATTAGATATAATGTCTTTCTTTTGATTATTTCCACCTATATTTTGAGCAATCCACCAACCCGCTACCAACAACACCACAATACTGGCGGCTACTGCCAAGCGTTTTCGTAAAGGTTGAGTAGTTTGGGCCGTTTTGCGTTTGTCGATAGATACTACTGGGGTAGCCTTGGCTCGAGCTTTGTCCAGTTGAGTAAAATAAGGGTGGTTGGCCAGCTCGGCAATGTCGTCTTCTCGCTTAAACTCATAATATTCAAATACACTTACCCGGCATTCGGCGCAAAGTTCCAAATGCTCTTGCAAAGCATCGGGCAAGTCAGCCTCTCTTTGGAGTCGCAGTGCATCTACCCAGAGCGTCACTCCGGCATCGTTGAGATGTCCGTTTTCGTCAAAATATTGATTGTTTTCCATACGAAATTTTAAAGCCAAATATGTTTGCTAATAAGTGTATTTACCGGCCAAAATCTTGGTTTGGGGCGGTTATCCATTGTTTACTGGTTTACTCCTTAGAAAATGGAGATTTTGGTAATAATTGAATCAAATTTTTTAATTTTTCTTTGTCATAGGTTCGTTTGCCCTCGTCATTCAAAGCCTCCATGAGTTCTTGAGTGCGATCATTGATCCACTTGCGTAATGCATCAGCGGTATTTTTTTTCTTATCACAAGCATTGAATATTGGAATCACCTCCTGATATACCTCCTTGTCCTTTTTGTTGCTGTAGGGTACCCCATAAGTTTTCAGAAACTCTTTGAGGGTAGGTTTGGCGATTTTTGGGCAATAATTGGTTACATCTTCTTTTTCCAGCACAATACGAGCGTACAATTTCAGCAATAATAACAGCTTGAACTTGGTGCGGGTAAATAATCGAAGATAATCTTTGAATTTACGCAACTCTTCTTCCAATACTTCTTGAAACATCAGTTGTGTTTCGGGATTAGAGCTGTGTGGTTCTATCATGTATCCTTCCAGCGCCTCTTTGCGATGTTCTTGTTGATGAATGCTCAACTTGCTAATGTCAATGCATTTGTTGTACACGGCTCGTTCGAAGTAACTAATTAATAACCCATCAGTGGGCTTATAGTTTTTTTGAATGTAAGCCATTTTCTGAGTGAGAAAGGCAATATTCAAATCCTGCTGGAGGTCTTCCACCGAAAATCCCTTAAAAAAACCTCGTTTCATAAATTTATAGATGACCCGTTTCATTACTTGCTGATAGTCTTTTTGCATTAATAGCGTGTCGGGTTTTTCGTGCAATAGTTGATATTGTTCGGTGTTCTCCATTTTTAATGTGGTTACATAGGTTATTGTGATACAATCACTCCATCTTGCATGGTAATGATGGCGTCTACCATAGGGTGTTGTTCTACCAATGGATCATGGGTAGTCAATATTAAAGTTTTACCTTGGGCTTTTAGTGCTGCAAATATATCCAAAATATTGACCGAAAGTTTACGGTCGAGATGGGCGGTAGGTTCATCAGCCAAAACAATGGTAGGGTCATTTACCAAAGCCCTGGCAATGGCTACCCGTTGTAGTTCTCCTCCCGAAAGGGTATCTACCTTAAAATTGAGGCGATGAGTAAGATCGACCTGCTCAATTACTTTCTCTACCTTTTCACTGACTTGCTTTTGTCGAATTTTTTGAGGAATCAAAGGAATGGCCACATTGGTAGCCGTAGAAAATCCCTTGACCAATTGAAAGTTTTGAAAAACGACCCCAATGTGTTGTTGGCGAAAACTGGTCAAAAATTTTTCTGACCAACGCGAAACCGGCTCACCCAGGCAAATGTACTGTCCCGAAGAGGGCTTGGCCAAACAACTCAAAATAGTGAGCAAAGTAGTTTTACCCGAGCCTGAAGGTCCTTTGAGCACGATGCAACTATTTTCGCGAATTTTCAAATTCACATCCACTACTGGGCGTACTTCATTGGGTTTTCCAGCATTGAAAGTTTTGACTAACTGATGAGCCTCGATGATATTTTTCAAAGTGTTCAATTGAAATGGTGTGGCAACAAAGAAATTGATAAACCCGATAAAACGCAACTTATCATCATATTTGGTGGCATAGTTTTCGCCCTTTGTAGTTATAAAATTCAATTTTGATGATTGCTAACGTATTTAAAAGTTTAGTTTTTATACTTGCTTGCAACTTGTTGCTCACGGGTTGTGTGGCCAATGCTGAAACCGAGACTACCCAAAAGGTGCTCCAGGCATTGACCCAGGGCAATCATCGTCTCTTGGCCAGTCAGTTTGCCAATCAAATCACCATTACAGTAAATAACGATGCCCAGCAATACAGTAAAACTCAGGCGACATTTGTAATGCGGGCTTTCTTTCGCCAAAACCCCGTTACCAGCTTTGAGTACCTACATCAAGGTATCACGAAAAACGGGCGCCCCTATACTCTGGGTCTTTATCGTACGCCTACCCATACCTACAGTTTGGCTTTGTTATTTGTGCCTCACGACAAAAATTATGTAATTGAAAAAATGGTGTTTGCCAATATCAACGATCAACTAAAAATGATTGAATAATTCGGGGTAAGTCTTCCCTATTGACCGCTGAAGTGAGGTAGTTGATTCCAAATCATCATTGTTTAAACAAAAACTCCAAGTTTGTGCAACTCGATTTGACAATTCATAATCAATAATTCCATACTTTTGCCTTGTGAAAACTCAAGAATTAGCATATTTAACTTCTGAAAACATCGAGGCATTTATCCAAGCTGCCTTGAAGGAAGATGTAGGCGAAGGAGATTTTTCTTCGCTTGCTTCGGTACCCGCCGATGCCGAGCGTAAAGCACGCTTGTTGATCAAAGATGAAGGAATCTTAGCGGGGGTAGATTTGGCTCGACATATTTTCAAGCAGGTAGATCCAGCGCTGACATTGGAAGTATTCATCGAGGATGGAGCCACGGTAAAACATGGTGATGTAGGGCTGATTGTATCGGGCAAGGCCCAATCTATTTTAAAAGCAGAACGGTTGGTATTGAACTGCATGCAACGAATGAGCGGCATTGCTACCTATACCGATCAAATCAATCAACGCATTGCTCATACCAAGGCCAAATTGTTGGACACCCGCAAGACCACTCCTAATTTTCGTTTGCCCGAAAAGTGGGCCGTGACCATTGGGAAGGGAGTCAATCACCGTTTTGGTTTGTATGACCTCATCATGCTCAAAGACAACCACATTGCTTACGCGGGAGGCATCGAGCAAGCCATTACCAAAACCCGTCAGTTTTTAAAAGAGAACAACACGGCGCTCAAAATAGAAATTGAAACGCAAAATCTGGAAGAGGTCAAAGAGGTATTGCGGGTAGGGCAAGTGGACATCATCATGTTAGACAATATGTCGGTAGCAGATATGACTACTGCCGTACAACACATTGATGGAAAATATACTACTGAAGCTTCGGGGGGCATTACCTTAGAAACGATCAAAGAAGTAGCCGAAACTGGAGTAGATTTTATTTCGGTAGGAGCTTTGACCCACTCTATCAAGAGTTTAGACATTAGCCTAAAAGCAGTCAATGAATAATAAATTGGGTGAATATAGAAATATAATGCCTTGAATAAAGTTTATAAAAATAGGAGGATGGTCAATACTATCACTCCTTTTTTTATTTGAAGTCTACTTGACTTCATTGATGAAACAAACCTTACGATGAAAAAACGAACTATTTTTGCCCTGTTATTGGTCGGTATATTAGCGTATGCGGCTACTTTTCCCAATCAAAAAAATGCAATTCAAGGGGCTCCGCCCGATTTCCAGTTGATCAAGAAAAAAAGCAAATTTAAAAACCGCAAAAAGTTTGATTTGCGCGAAACGATTCCTTGCAAATTTGAGGACTATCAGGCGATGACCAGGGTGGAATTCAATCGCCTGGGTTTGCCTTTGAAAGCCCGAAAGACGTTGCTGCATAGGGAAAGTTTCAAAGAGGATTTCTTTTATTATTATGCCTTTCAAGAAAATTTAAATGGTAATTATGGGATTGTGATTTTGTCCTGTATAGAAGGAATGGGCAATGAATTGACTTGCTTGGTTTTTGGTAAAGATGGCACCTATTTAGGAGGAGAAACACTGGCCTACAACGGAGGCGATATGGATATGGTGTGGAATATGAAGGGCGTTTTTAGCAAAGGAGGAAAGTACAACTTTGAATATGACAAGTACCTGGGTAATAAAGACCAAGTTTGCGAATGGTACAAGGCATCACTCAGGTTTGGTGAAAATGGGCAAATTTCTCGGAGCGATACTATTTATCGAGTAAAAGAGGATCCTAACGTACCTTGCTATGAGAAGAAATTTAAGAAGAAAAATTAACGCTCCTTTGTTTCAAAGTATCCGCTTTGACAATTATAATGGATTAAAATGACAACTGAGGGGAAAAATTACCGCGCTAAACTGCCTAAAAATTGAAATAGCCGTATATTTGCATACTAATTTTTTAGAGTTGGCCTTGATGAGGCAAAAAAAATGCATTCATGATTGTAAAAACCAAAAAATTCGAGCTCCCTAAAAAAATATATACCCGCATTGGTATGCGTAACATTTTGAAGAAGCAATGGTGGTTACCTACCGGGTTGTTTGCTTTGTTTATGTTACTAAATCTCATTACGGTAAGCTTTTGGTTCTTTTTCCTGGCGTTTTTAGCGGTAGGATTGTACTTGTTGTTCTGGTATGTACAGTTTGTAGGTGCGAGTCAACTACCTCAAAACAAAGTAATGTTTCAAAAGCTGCGCTATGAGATAGATAGCCGACAAATCTTGATTAAGCTCAACCAACGCGAGGGCATGCCTATGAAATGGGACATGATTAAGACCGCTCAGAAGAACAAAGACCATTTTCTGTTTGTGGTTTCTAAAGGGCAGTTTGTATACATTCCGTTTACTGCTTTGAGTAACCCCAAACATGATATGCGGGTGTTAGAAACCATTATGAAGCGTAAAGGTTATATCAAAGAAGAAAAGAAAGAGGTGGCTTAGAGGATATATTTACGTATCGCTTATAAAGGGCTTTGAAACCATACAGAAATAAAAAAAGAAACTCGCTTAAAATTTAGGATATAAC
>CALDJV010001054.1 GCA_937899305.1 uncultured Cytophagaceae bacterium | reverse complement strand
TTTTTTTGCCCGTAGCTATGGCTACGCGCGCAAAAAACGCCTCGTCTAACTTTGGACAATTTTACTAAACCTGGAAACTTATTTTGAACATGTTCCTAAATATGCTCCCTAAACTACTCTACGTGACCGCGATGACTCAGTTGATGTGGAAAAAGATAAAATTTATTGAATTCAACAACAAATTTAATGAGAAAACTGTCACACCTTAAGGTTACCTTTCGTTGTGTCTGGGACACTTTAAATAAAATATTTCACCACCATAAACCATTATCTGTTTAAACAAGGTTTTTATGTCAATCAAAAATTTATTACCGCAACTTCACCTTTGGATACTCATCGTTTCTTTAGGAGGAGTCATGAGTGCCTGCAACCTAAATAATAATCAGGATATTATGCTAGATTGGGAGCCCGAAATTTTGGCTCCGTTAATCAAGGGTAATTTGGGAGTATTACAACAACCCAATATTCAGAACGTAGATTTTTCAATTACAGTACCAGCCAGCTCTCTAGGGCTAGATGTGTTCTCAGGTACTGTACCTTTGGTACCTGCTTTTGGTCCTATAGATACCATTCAACGCACCTATACGGTGACTGATGATGATAATAATATCATCTTTGAATCGGTTGAAATTGACGCTGTTACGGTTGATGTATCATTTACCAATCCTTTTCCGGTGATACTATCAGCAGGGATGCGCATCATTTTTCGTAACCAAGGAACTACAACTGGACTCATTACCCATGTCACTACTCGAGATATTGGCCCAAATGAGACTTATAATTTTCAGGAACAGGCTTCGAATGCTATCCTCAATGCAAACCTCGTCATTGCTTTGGAAAACGTACAATCACCTGGAGGAACAAATGTCAATTTCGATAACCTCGGTGATTTGATTATGAATGTCAGCCTTCAAATATCGCCAGTCAATGCGATTGTCTTTGCCCCCAATGTGTCGGCTAGTTTCGAGACCATTGACAATTTTGACTTAGGTCTGGGAGACGAAGCCGAAAACCTCGAGGGGAATCTCATTTTAAAACACGACAACCAGACTCCAGTAAACTTAACCATTCAGGCTTATTTTTTGGCAGAAGACCAAACTACAGTGATTGACTCGCTATTTCAAGTCCCTTCCCCAATTACAGCTGGCGAAACTACAACCGTTACGGTAAGTTCCGCATCTGTTTTAAACAATTTACGCAATACCAAATTTATTAGGTTCAATACTGGCTTCAATACCAACGGATTCACCAATAGTGTTCGGATTGATGGTTCTACGCAGTACAACTTTCAGATTATTGCAGATGTGAAAGTAAAACTTAAAAACTAGTCAGTTGGGGCTTCAGGTATGAGGCCATCATCACATTCACCTAGCATTGACTTTGTGAAATAAAACACTGATTATCAAAAATTTAACAACAATCAGGCAAGGTTTTTAAATCAGTAACCATTTTTGTGTAAGGTGCTTAAGCATTATCTTTTTAACACTATTGATACAATCAGATTTTTTATGTTGAGAATTCAATTACTCGTATTTATATATTTATGTTTGTTTTGCCTTGGGGCCCAGGCACAAAATAACCCAGCCGTCACTTATGGCAGTCATTTCGATTTACAAGGCGCCCGCTACTTACCCAGCAAATTGGGGGAAGGCTATGAGCGTGTTACCATCAATCTGGGGAATACCTATGCTTGGTTTGGCAATAACTTGACCAATGCTGCGGAAATTGAAGAAATATTTGCAGGTAATCTCACCTCAGAACAAGCAAACCAACGCATTGTAGACAAACTAGGCGAACTCAACCAAATCAATCGGGTGGGGTTTGGGCTCTATGTGCAACCGATAGGGGTGGCCATCAAATTTGGCAAACAAAAACACCGCTACAGCATGCGAAATCCTACCGAACTGTGTCAACCAGAAGATGTTTATCAAGAACGTTTTACGGTATCATTTGATGTAAACGAACGGGTAGAAGGTAATTTGTTTTTATCTAAAAACCTGGCTCAGTTTGCTTGGCAAGGCAACAAACAATTTGCTGGACAAACGGTAGATTTGGGTAACTTTGGCGGCAGTGGTTTTTGGCAACGAGAGATTGCCATCGGGTTTGCCGCCCCTATCCCAATTAAAAAACAGAAAATTGGTTTTGATAAGACCAAACTGGGCCCAAGTCCCATCCAGTTAAGAGTAGGGGGACGCATCAAGGTGATTCAGGGAATGATTGCTTTTCGCACCTCCCGTTTTTCGGGTAATATTACCACTGCCGCCGATGGAAGTAGCATTGGCTTTGATGTAGATTATCGCCTGAATGCAGCCGTACCTTATGACCGTTTGAACGCCAACAACGAACCGGTACTGGATGCTCAGGAACCCGCCAGTCCATTGACGGTAAGAGGACGTGGTTTGGGGGTTGATGTGGGCGCCACGGTTACCCTGGAAGACAAGGTATCACTGTCGGCTAGTTTGCTGGATATTGGAATGGTCAGGTATCGCAATCAGGTAATCAACTATACCGTAAAAGATAATTTCACTTTTGAGGGCATTCCGTTTACACTGGGCTTGGGTAATAATAATACGACCAACAATTCTCAGTCTTTTGTAGATTCTCTTACCAACCGCTTTACGCCCAATCCTACTCAGGAGGCTTTCAATATGCCACTGCCCATGCGTGTAGCTTTACAATTTGCTTATCGGGTACCAGCCAGAGATTGGAAAGGGCGCAGGTTTAACTTGCATCAGTTTTTTGCCACCTATACTCAAGGGATTGTGGAGCTAGGAACCGCCACCCGACGCCCTAGTTTTCAATTGGGCTACAACCTCAACCTCTTCACAATTGCCAATGTAGGACTGGCCACCAGTTTTGGAGGACACAATGCCTTTGCAATGACCGGATATCTTTCGCTGAGGGCGGGGCCCATTCGCCTAGGGGTAGGCTCCAATGCATTGACCTACTTGGTGAGCAAAGAAAATACTACTGGCGCAGACATCGCTTTTAATTTGGGGATTGCGTGGTAAAGGATATAATGTATCAAGTTGGTATCTGAAGCGATAGTTCGGCTCCATACAACATTGTGCGATCAAGATTTACAGCATGCCATTGCAATAATGTTTGGATTTTCTTGGTAAGCGCCCCCTCATGTATTAACTCCTGATTGGCAAATACCTTGATGGGTTGGTTGAAATCAAAATGCTCGGGAGAGCAGCGTATACTTACCGACTTTACATTTTGGGTAGTCAGGTGTACGTTGTTCCCTGATTTTTGGGCAATGACTCTTCCCGATATTTTTGGATGGTTGAATAATTGACGTTCGCTGTCTAAAATGGTGTTCACATCAGGGATTCGTTGCGATTTTTCCGCCGTTTCGGTCAATGCATCTACCTGAAGCCAATGAATGTGGTGATGTTTATCGACGGTTTCGGTTTCCCAATACAAGCGATCAGGGTATGGGTTGCGTACTTGTTGGTTAATAAACTCAATCACTTTACTTTTTACCTTGGGGAACCACTCCATGTTATGGGCAGCTCCTTTGATCATTTGGAAATCCAGGTTTACTTTAGCTTTTCGCAAAAGCGTTATAAATGGCCGCACAATTTTCGGGGGAAACACTTCGTCGTTTTCGGCATTGACCACTAAAAAAGGGCGATTTGTCAGATTAGAAGCATACATTTGCCTGCTACTGAGGGCATTGAGCCCGGCAATATTGGCCAAGTAAGGAAAAAAACTCGCCCAAGGAGTGGATTGGGCATTGGCCACATCATATACTCCGGTACCACCATCGGACATCCCAGCCAAATGTACTCTATTTTCATCAATGTTATAGTGTTGCTTGAGCTTCACCAAAATATTGTTGAGATTTTCTAATTGGCCCTCAGTCCACCACATCGATTTGTTCCAGCCGGCTGGATACACTGAAATGTAGTTTCGCTCGTGGTAGGTAGGTGCTTCCTTGTCAATTATTTTATCGATGTACCCTCTAGGGTTTTTAGTGCTTACCAACCCATGCCAAAATACTTTGACCAGGTATTTTTGAGTCGGAATATAATCGTGGGGAATGAATACCAAACAAGTATGTGGTAGCCCCGAGTATTTATTTTCGAGTTCCCATTCTATAAATCCGCGCGCAACGTTGCTCAAATAGGTACGTCCTTTCTTGAGTTTTTGGTAAGTGGCATCAAAATCTGGAGCTAAATCAGCGATTTGAGTTGCAATCTGGCGCCTTTCGGCCAACGAAGAAGCATTCCAAAAACGGGCAAACATATCAAGTTGGGTTTTGATTGGGGTTTCATCAAATTACCAAAAATCAGCCGATAATAAAAATGATTTGATGACTATCCTTTTTGACCACGCTCCTAATAAAAGAACCTCTGAACATAGGCGTGCTCAGAGGTTTTATGGGAACAGGTGTTGTAAGGAGCTATTACTTAGCTGTACTGTCTGTTTTTTCAGTATCAGCTGGCTCAGTAAACGGCACCATCCCAAAACTCAACTCTTGATTTCCTTGGGTGAGTTTCCAAACTAGTTTTTCGGCAGACAAATTTTCTATTACTCTAATATCGATATTGTCTACTCCGGTTTCCCGTAAAGTCAATATTTTATTATCAGAACTCAACACCCAGGTGCCCTGTACAGCCAACCCGGCGGGGCTTTTACCAGTGTAAGTACCCGCAGACTCAAACTGATAAAAGGCACTTTCGGCCATTGTAGCCAATTGTTTTTTCTGCTCCTCAGTCATTTTATTGTTCTCATTGTTGGCAAACATATTGGCGGCCAATGCATTTACAAATGAAGTGGCATCGTAACCCCATTTTTGGCACAGCAATTCTTTGGGAGTTTTGGGGCGAGGAGGGGCTTGTTCGCTTGTTTTGGTGGTATCATTGCCTGCTGAAGTATCATTTTTTGCCGTGTCCCCAGTATTTTCATTTTGCGTATTGCCACCACAAGCTACCAGCAACGTACACAGGGCAACCATCCACAATCCATTAAATAATTTTATCATTACTTCTTATTTTAAGTTTTAACCGGATAAAGTTACCGTACATTCCTGAGATTCAAAGTCTACATTGCAAAAACCTATTTCTTTGGTTTATTGAGGCACAAAAAAACCTCTCAGAAAGTTGTTTCTGAGAGGCTTGTAATAATGAGTGATCAAAAATTATTTGTGTCCACCGTCTTTGTGCTCGCCTTCTTTTTTGGGCATTTCTACGGTTTCGCCTTCTTTGGTTTCAGTAGACTCACCTTTGAAAGGAATCATTGTAATTACTGACTTTTGCTCTCCTTCACCTACTTCAAAAACCATTTTATCAGCACTCATTTCAGTGACATTAAGTACTTCTTTTTTCTCCTTACCTTCTTCTTGGGTAGTCAAAGTTTTGCCATCTTCGCTTAGAGTCCAAGTTCCTTTAGTCTCATTGTCACCACGCATACCTACATAAGTACCATCTGCATTGAATTGCATTGTCACTTGCTTTGCTTTCTCGGCAAGCTTTTGCTTTTCTTCGTCGGTTTTAGGACGCTTATCTTCTGGCAAAGTTGCGATCATAGCTTCTGCATCCATCATCCACTTCCCAGCAGTCAAAAGCGCAGCAGGAGCTTGAGTCTCAGTAGAAGTAGTTTCCTCATTTTTTTTCTCGGTCTCAGCGGGCTTAGCTGCTGCAGTATCAGTTGTAGCATCATCGGTGTTTTCAGTTGTAGCACCACCACCACAAGCAGTCATCAAAGCGAAAACTGCAATTACTAGGATTCCATTTAAAAATTTCATGATTCCTTTTAGTTTTGATTTTGACAAAATGATTAAATAAGTAATTCGTAAAAGTAAAGTTTCGTTTTGACTCCAAGTTGAAGGTTTGTCTTTGGTCCACAGTCAACGGTCCATAGTCCACAGACAAGTATTTTACCAACAAAATATATATCCCCAACTTATCTAAATCAAAAAGTTATTTTTCAACTTTACTAAATCGAATAAAGGTAATCAGATGTGTCGAGGATCATAGCCAATGTAAGGTTAAATTATATCGCTTTCTCGATGCTCGAAACAACCATATTTGTAATAATTTGTTAATCCATTACAATAGTTATGGGAAAACCTTTCAGCATAATAAAT